>JACQXP010000332.1 GCA_016208645.1 Candidatus Methylomirabilota bacterium
GCCATGTCGGTGGTGGCCATCACCGAGAAGGGGGGCTTCCTCCACGCGCCCGACACCTACATGGACAAGATCGCCGTGGGCTCCAAGGCCAAGGGCGCGGTGGACCTCAGCCTGAGCCCGGAGCAGAACCTCCGGAACATCGCCGATGCCATGAAGTGCTACGTCGAGGACCTCACCGTGGTGATCCTGGACCGGCCGCGGCATACGGAGCTGATCCGCGCCGTCCGCGAGGTGGGAGCCCGCATCAAGCTGATCCAGGACGGGGATGTCTCCGCCGCCATCGCGACGGGGTTCCCGGACACGGGCGTGGACGTCCTCTTGGGCATCGGCGGCGCGCCCGAGGGCGTCCTGGCCGCCGCTGCACTCCAGTGCCTGGGCGGGGACATGCAGGGACGCCTGAAGCCTCGCAACGATCAGGAGGTGGAGCGGGCCCGCCGGATGGGCATCAAGGACATCGACCGGATCCACCGCATAGCAGATCTGGCGAAGGGCAACGACATCATGTTCGCGGCCACGGGCGTCACCGACGGCGACCTGCTTCGCGGCGTCCGGTTCTTCGGCGGCGGAGCGCGGACCCACTCGGTGGTCATGCGGTACCGGTCCGGGACCGTCCGGTTCATCGAGGCGACGCACCGCTTCGACCGGAAACCAGTCTACTAACCCCTCACCCTCACCCCCAGGGATGGGGCGAGGGGAATTTCGGATTTGGGATTTCGGATTGCGGATTTAAATTCGAAATTCAAGATTCGAAATTCGGCATTCGAAATTTTGCAGGTAGCGCATAGTGATTAAAGGCGTTCGGGGTGCACCGGATATCCTCCCCGAGGAGTCGGGGAAGTGGCAGGCGCTGGAGACAGTCGCCCGCGACCTCCTCGACCGCTACGGCTACGCCGAGATCCGCACCCCGGCCTTCGAGCGCACCGAACTCTTCGTCCGCGGGATCGGGGAAGGCACCGACATCGTCGAGAAGGAGATGTACACCTTCGAGGATCGGGGGGGCGAAAGCCTGACGCTCCGGCCCGAGGCCACCGCGTCTCTCATGCGGGCCTACATGGAGCACAACCTCGGGGCCAAGACCAGCCTGGTCAAGCTCTACCTCATCGGGCCCATGTTCCGCCACGAGCGGCCCCAGTCCGGCCGCTTCCGGCAGTTCCACCAGGTTGACGTGGAGGCGGTCGGGTCGCCGGGCCCGGCCGTGGATGCCGAGGTGGTGGCCCTGCTCCACCATCTGCTGGAGGCCTGGGGCCTGCGCGGGATCCATCTGCACCTGAACAGCATCGGCGACCCGGCCTGCCGCCCAGCCTACCGGCAGGCGTTCGTGGCGTACGCGCAGGCGCACCGGAGCGCCCTGTGCCCGGATTGCCATGTCCGGCTGGAGAAGAACCCCCTGCGGATCCTGGACTGCAAGGTGCCGGCTTGCCAGCAAGTGGCGGCGAGGGCGCCCACGATCTCGGCGTATTTGTGTGAGCCCTGTCGTGATCATTTCGCCGCCGTGCGGAGCATGCTGGACGGGCTGAAGATCGCGCACACGGTGAACGAACGGCTGGTGCGGGGCCTGGACTACTACACCCGGACGACCTTCGAGTTCCTGAATCCGGCACTGGGTGCCCAGAACGCCGTGGCGGGCGGCGGCCGGTATGACGGCCTGGTGCAAGAGATCGGTGGGCCGCCCACGCCGGCCATCGGCTTTGCCATCGGGGAAGAACGAATCCTCGCCTCGCTGGCGGCGCAGGCCGCGGCGCCAGAGGCGCCGAGCTACACGGGGGTCTACGTGGCTACGGCCGGCGCCGAGGCATTTTCCACGGTGCTGGATCTCGTCCAGACGCTCCGGCGACGCGGGCTGCGGGCCGCCGTGGACCTCGAGGCCCGAAGCCTGAAGGGCCAGATGCGGCAGGCCAATAAGGACCGGTACCGCTACTCGGTGATCCTGGGCAGTGACGAGCTTGCCCGAGGCCAGGCCACGTTGAAGGACATGCTGTCCGGGGAGCAGCGCGCCATCCCCCTGGCCGAAGTGGTGGATCACCTGACCCGACTGCCGGGAACGGAGCATGCGTAGATGAAGGACCGGGCGCGAAGCCTCTATTGCGGAGAGCTGCGGGCCGCCCACGTCGGCCAGGTGGTCACCCTGAACGGGTGGGTGGATCGCCGCCGGGATCTGGGCGGGCTCATCTTCCTCCACCTGCGCGATCGGGAGGGCGTCGCCCAGGTCGTCTTCAACCCGGAACGGTTTGCGGCTGCCCACGAGTGCGCCAAGACCATGCGGCCGGAGTTCGTGGTGGCGGTCCGCGGCGAGGTCTGCCGGCGCCCGTCCGGGACGGAGAATCGCGACCTGGCCACCGGCGAGGTGGAGGTGGTGGGGCAGGACGCGGTCATCCTGAATGACGCCAAGACGCCGGTCTTCCCCATCGAGGACGAGACGGACGTCGCCGAGGATATCCGCCTGACCTACCGGTACCTGGACCTGCGACGGGCGCCGCTTCAGCGGAACCTGCGCCTGCGGCACCGCTTTTACCAGGTGACCCGCCGGTACCTCGATTCCCAGGGGTTCATCGAGGTCGAGACGCCCGTCCTCACCAAGAGCACGCCCGAGGGGGCCCGGGACTACCTGGTCCCGAGCCGGGTGAACCCGGGTGAGTTCTTCGCCCTGCCCCAGTCGCCGCAACTATTCAAGCAGCTCCTCATGATCTCCGGCTTCGACCGGTACTTCCAGGTCGTGAAGTGCTTCCGGGACGAGGACCTTCGAGCCGACCGGCAGCCGGAGTTCACCCAGATCGACATCGAGATGTCCTTCGTGGACCGCGAGGCGGTTCTCACCACCATGGAGGGACTGGTCACCGAGATCTTCCGGGAGATCAAGGGCGTGGACCTGCCCCGGCCGTTCCCGCGCCTCACCTATGACGGGGCCATCCGGCGGTTCGGCCTGGATGCGCCGGACACGCGGTTCGGCCTGGAATTGCAAGACGTGGGGGACCTCCTCGCCGGCACCGCGTTCCGAGCCTTCGCCCAGCCGCTTGAGAGCGGGGGGCGGGCCGTGGCGCTGAACGTCAAGGGATGCGGAGGCTACTCCCGGAGCCAGCTCGATCAGCTCGAGGAGTTCGCCAAAGGGTTCGGGGCCAAGGGCCTCGCCTGGTTCAAGATCGGCCCCGACGGCATCACCTCGCCGATTGCCAAATTCCTGTCGGCCGACACCCTGCAGCGGCTCCGCGAGTGGATGCAGGGCGAGGAGGGGGATCTGCTCCTGCTCTGTGTGGACCGGCCCAGGGCAGCGGCGGACGCCATGGGGCGGCTGCGCCTGCGCTTCGGCCAGGAGCTGAAGCTGATCGACCCGGACGCGCTGGCCGTCACCTGGGTCACCGACTTTCCCCTGCTGGAATGGGATGAAAAGGAGGGGCGGTGGTCGGCCATGCACCACCCGTTCACGTCCCCCGTGGACGAGGACATCCCGCTGTTTGACACCGACCCGGGGAAGATCCGGGCCAAGGCGTACGACTTGGTCCTGAACGGGGCCGAGGTGGGCGGGGGGAGCATCCGGATCCACCGGCGGTCTGTGCAGAACAAGATGTTCCAGGCGTTGGGCATCGGCCCGGAGGAGGCGCGGGCGCGCTTCGGATTCCTCCTGGACGCCCTGGAGTACGGCACGCCCCCCCACGGGGGCATCGCCTTCGGCCTGGACCGGCTGGTGATGATCCTGACGGGGGCGCCATCCATTCGCGACGTCATCGCCTTCCCCAAGACACAGCGGGCGCAGGACCTCATGATGGCCGCCCCCTCCCCGGTGGACCCGGCCCAACTGCGCGAGCTGCACATCAAGCTTGACCTGACCTGACTAGGTTAGCAAAATATCAAGGCCTGACCCCACAATGGGGTCAGGCCTTGATATTTTGATATTGCCGGTGGTGCTCAGGCGCGCGGGTGGTACTTGTCGTAGATGGCCTTGAGGTGGGCGCGGCTGAGGTGGGTGTAGATCTGGGTGGTGCCGATGTCGGCGTGGCCGAGCATCAACTGGACGGAGCGGAGGTCCGCCCCCCGCTCCAAGAGGTGGGTGGCGAAGGAGTGGCGCAGCGTGTGGGGGGTCACCGGCTTGGTGATGCCGGCGGTCCGGACCTCCCGCTTCAGGATCTGCCAGAACATCTGGCGCGTGAGCCCGCGGCCGTGCCGGCCGAGAAAGAGGTGGGGGCTGGGGCGGCGCCTCTCCAGCCGGGGCCGCCCGTGGGTGAGATAGGCGCGCAGGCTCTCGGCGGCAGCATCCCCCAGGGGCACCAGCCGCTCCTTATCGCCTTTCCCCAGGACGCGGACGATCCCGACAGCAAGGTTCAGGTCGGCCAGGCACACTCCTACCAGCTCCGACACGCGTAACCCGGACGCATACAGCAGCTCCAGCATGGCACGATCCCGGAACTCCCGAGGGGTCCGTGCCTCGCGCGGAGCCAGGAGATGATCCACCTCGTCACTGCTCAGCACCGTGGGGAGGCGGCGCCACGGACGGGGCGATTCCAGGTGGGACGTGGGATCCTGGGCGGCGTGGCCCTCGCGGACCAGGAAGCGGTGAAACTGGCGGATCGCCGACAGGTGGCGGGCGACGGAACGCGGGCTCAGTTCCGCCTCGCGCAGCGCCAGCAGGTACCGAGGCACCTCGGCCCGATCCAGGGCGGTCACCCGCTTGCGCCGGCCCTTCAGGTAGGCCGCGTAGCGCGCCAGGTCACGCCGGTACGCCTCCAGGCTGTTCTGGGCGAGACCGCGCTCTACCACCAGATGTTCGAGGAAGCGGTCGAGCAGGGCATCCATCACGGGCTGAAATCGACCTCAATGCAAAACCGACAACCGACAATTGAAAACCGGACACCCGAGCCTTTCGGTTTTTCGTTGTCAGTTGTCTGTTTTAAATTTTCCATTGCCTCACCAGGTCAGGCTTCCCTGGGTCGGACCGCGCGAACATGGGCCGGAACGGTCCGGCCGGCGCGAACCAGCCCCTCGTAGAGTCCGAGCAGTCTGGCGGCACAGGCATCCGGGGCATACCCTGCCGCAATTCGCCGTCCCGCCATCCCCATGACCTGCCTTCGCGCCGGCTGTCCCCACAGCTCCACCACGCTTCTCGCGAACGGCTCCGGCTCCTCCGGCGTGAGGATGCCGGCCTGGCCATCCCCAAGCAAATTCTCCGCCGCATCCGAGATCACTGCCACCACGGGCAAGCCGGCGGCCATGGCCTCCAGGACCACGATCCCCTGGGTCTCGGACGTGGAGGGAAAGAGGAAGAGGTCGGCTGCCCGGTAATAATCGCCCACCGCCTCGTGGGGCACCACACCGACGAAGCGGACGCGCTCCCCGATGCCGAGATCGCGCGTCATCCGTTCGAGCCGGGCACGGTCGTCCCCTTCACCCACCAGGACCAATCGCGCAGCCGGCAGATCCCGGAGGATGAGAGTGCATGCCGACAGGAGGAATGCCTGATTCTTCTCGCGCGCCAGGCGACCGACACTCAGGCAGAGCGGATCCCCCTCACCGAGGCCGAGGTCACGCCGGGCCTCCATCCGGGACATTCCCGCCGACCGGGGAGAGAGCGCCACACCTGTCGGGACGATCGCGACCGGGGTCGTCACGCCATGTGTGTGCAGCGTGCGAGCTACCGCGGGTCCGGGCGCGATCACCAGGTCGGCGCGGTTGGCAAAGGCCACGGCCTGCCGCACGGCCAGGCGGGCGACCAGGTGGGATGGACCGGGGACGTAGTGGGCGTAGCGGTCGTAGTGGGTGTGGTACGTGTAGACCAGCGGCCTCTTCGACCGGCGGGCCCACCGGGCAGCGGCCGCCCCGAGCAAGAGCGGATGCTGCGCGTGGAAGACGTCGAGCTGGAGAGCCGCCACCCTGCTGCCCACGCCCGGCCACGATGCCACCGGCAGCACGTAGGCATGGTGCGTGGGCGCGCGGAACCCCGGGACCCGCAGGACACCGGGCTCGGGCGGGCCGCCATCCGGGTATCGCGGCGCGACGACGGTCACCTCATGGCCCGCCCGGCGGAAGGCCCGGGCGAAACTCTCCACCGAGGTCGCCAGGCCGTTGACCAGCGGCCGGTAGTTATTGGTGAAGAGTCCAATTCTCATGGGGGCGTGCCGCGTTCCCTCTCCCGCCCGTCAGGGGGCCCACATCCTGACAGCGCGGAAGGTGGGACATGGCACGGGCGAGAGATCATTTCCGGGTGACGGGCGTGTAGGTGATGGGCAAGCCCAGGGCCAGCTTCCCCTGGGTGTACAGTTGGGCCGTGGCCATGAGGAAGTAGTTATGCAGGTTGATGGGGGAGAAGACCAGGCGGAACCACTCCATGAACTTTCGGGTAGGGCGCCAGCGCCGTGGCGCGCGCTGATAGATGATCGGCTTCAGGGTGTGGGGGACCACCACCATGCCCAGGAGCATGGACGAGGTGAGGACGATGGTCTGGAAGATCAGGTTGAATGCCGCCATGGGGCTCACGCACAGGCTCTTTCCCCCCAGCTTCAGAGCCAGGACGTCGGGCGAGAGGAAGACGGGCACCGGCCACAGGTCCCGCACGCACGGGCTGATCCAGGAGATGAGGATGAGCTGCGCCGGCAGCAGGACGGTGAGGGGCGGCATGGCATTGGCCAGCAGGGCGCGGAGGCCCTGGAAGGTCTTGGTCTTCACCAGGGGCATCCCGGGGCGGCGGAACTTCCGCCGGTAGCGCACCACGAACTTCACGTCCACGGCACCCCGCGCCCAGCGGGCGATCTGCCCCCAGGATTCCCGGGTGGTGAGGGGCGCCTGACCCCAGGTCGGGATCTTCAGCGGCGCCACCCGGTAGCCCTCCATCACCACCTTGTAGCGGAACTGCATGTCCTCGTTGTGGCGGTTGGGCTCGAAATAGTCCACGGCCCGGAAGGCCTCGAAGTCCAGGCTGGTCCCCGGACCCAGGACCAGGTAGTCCCCCCGGGTCTGCATCTTCCCCATCTGGTAGAGCACGAAGCCCGTGTTGTGCAGCCGCGGGAGCATGGGGACCTTCCAGTAGTTCGCCGTGTAGGTCGTCAGGGATTGCAGTACCACCCCCCGGGCGCCGCGCGACGGGGCCTGGGCATCCTCTTCGCGATGGGTCCACTCGCGGAAGGCCAGATCCTGCGGGTGGAGGATGGTATCGGCGTCAATGATCAGGACCTTGACGCCGCCCGCGGGAACCGGGAAGTTCCCGTCGGCGATCCGCGCCGCCAGCCACCGCCCGGCCGTGGTGATGGAGGTCGCCTTGCACTTTACGGCCAGGCCCTCCGTGGGGTACACGAACGGCTCGACCCGCATCCGTGGCTCGAAGACCTCCACGACATCTTCCAGCCTCTCCAGCGTGGTCCGGTCCTCTGCCTCGACGATGGGAACCAGGGTGACCAGGGACTTGGGGTAGCGCAGCCGCTCCACCGAGAGGAAGGTCTGGAACAGGACGTGCCGGTTGCTCTCGTTCTTGAGCGGCATGAAGATGACGTAGTGGCTGAGCGGTGCCCCCTGGGAGCGGAGGCGATCCAGCCAATCCACCTCCAGGTTCTGGAGGATGGTCTGCCGGGTCTTGTGCGCCCGGACCATGTTCACGATCAGGAACCCGATCCAGAAGGAGATGAAGCCGAACCGGAAGACCTCGGCCGGGAACGGATCCCGCAGGAGATAGCGGAGGAGGGGATACACCAAGAGGAGCAGGAGGGTGGTGAGAAACGGCGCGATCTCCAGCAGGCGGTCGGTTCCCGGCTGGAGGAGCGAATCATGCAGCCTCTGGGAGAAGCGTCGGACGAAAAAAAAGGCCCGCCCGTTGTCCTCCGGTTGCGCCGGGCGAGCCATGGTGGAGGCATCCGGGGCCTCTTCAGCCCCGGCAAGGATCGCGCCCATGGCTGTACTCCGAGAGCCCGCGGGGGGTTTCCCCCCCGGGCGAATCAAGCATGACCGTGACGGGTCCGTCGTTGACCAGTTCCACCTGCATGGTTGCCTGGAACCGGCCAGCGGCCGTGATTATTCCACGGGAGGCCAGATTGTCAACGAATTTCTCGAACAGCGGCCGGGCTTTGTCCGCAGGAGCGGATGCGTCGAAGCTGGGTCGCCGCCCCTTGCGCGCGTCGCCGTACAGGGTGAATTGCGAGACCGCCAGCGCCTGCCCCCCTACCTCCAGAAGCGAGCGGTTCATCTTCCCCGCCGCGTCCTCGAAGATCCGGAGGTGGGCGACCTTCTCGGCCATCCAGGCCAGATCGGTTTCCCCGTCCCCACTCCTGAATGCCACGAAGAGCAACAGCCCGGGCCCGATGGCCGCCACCGTTTCCCCGTCAACCTGCACGGCCGCCCGGGCAACGCGCTGGATCAGGACCCGCATCCCCGTCTCCGTCTTCTTCGGCTGGGACATTCACAACGGTGATCGTGATGAATCCGGCGCAAATGACCAATGACCAATTTCCAATTCCCAATGATGGTGGCAATGGCCGCCGCGTCGGCCTCTCCTGCATCGCGGATCGTTAGGGCGTCCTGAGTCATGAGCCTTCCCGAGAAAGGATATCCAGCCGGCGTGTTACGAAACGGCATTCGGGTAGTTCGATACTTCGAACAGATTGCCGTCCGGGTCACGCATGTAGACGGACTCGATAGGCCCGACAGCCCCCGTCCGCCTCACGGGGCCCTCCAGGATCTCAACGCCGCACGACCGGATGTGGTCCATCACCTGGGGCAGCGGGATCTCAGTGATGAAGCAGAGGTCGCCGGACCCCGGGGTGGGATTCGCAGCTTTCGGGTTGAATTCCTTCCCGCGCTCGTGGAGGTTGATCTTCTGCCGGCCGAATTGCAGCGCCTTTCGTCCCTCTCCGAACGTCACCACCTGCATCCCGAGGACGCGCGAGTAGAAGTCACAGGTGACTGCGATATCTTGCACCGTCAGGACAAGGTGATCAATCCGCTCGATCTGCATGGCGGGCGCTCCCCGGGGGTTCTCCTTCCCTCCGCTGGTTCTCGCTCTCGCTCTACGACTCGACGATCACGGCGTCGGCTTCGATCTCGACCAGGATTTCGGGTGCGATCAGCCGCTTCACCTCGACCATGCTGGTAGCCGGCCGGATCTCCCCGAAGAGCTCGCCGTGGGCCTTCCCGACCCTTTCCCACTCGTCAATGTTGGTGACGTAGATCCGCGTCCGTACGACGTCCGCCAGGCTGGCCCCGGCCGCGCGCAGGGCCGCCTCGATGTTCTTGAGGGCCTGCACGGCCTGGGCGTATGGATCGCCAACTCCCACAATCTTCCCGCTTGCGTCGGTGGCGGTCGTCCCGGACACGTGAACCGAGGACCCGACGCGGACGGCCCGGGAGTATCCGACGATGGGCTCCCATGGGGTGCCGGTGGCGACGTTCTTTCTCTGCATGTCCGTACCCATCTCCTCGGTTGAAAGTCGTGGAGCGGGTGTTCGGGAACCTCCAGGAAGCGTTGGCCCCTTTGCCGTCAGATATTCTCAGAGGTTTCTTCGACAAGCAAGGTAGGTTCCAGGTGGGCGGCGGTCAGGGGATCTGTTTCGCTATCCGTGGATGCCAGTACTGGGAGGAAGAGGTCCACGGGGACAACCGGGTGCGGCCAGCATGCCCTTGATCTGGCCGGTGTGGTGCGCCTCGTGCCAGGCCTGCAGCTTCACCCACCCGCCGAGAGTGAACCACGTCCCGGTCGCCGGGTCCGGTGACCGGAGTGCCTCAGGATCAGCCCCCTGAAATCGCTCGAGCTCCGAGCGGAAGCGCCCATGGGCGACACCCAACTCTCGCTCCAGCTCTCCCCGGTCTCGGCTCGGACCCGGAATCAAGACCTGCGGTGCCTCAAGCCGTCCGTACGGGTATCGGTCGAGAGCGGCCGTGTAAAGCGTCGAGCCGGCCGGCTGCTCCCGGGCGGAGTAGTCCCCCCGGATGAGCCTTCGCACCATCTTGCTTGTGCCGATCTCGGCGCGGAGGAGGTGTTCCCCAACCTCCGCGATGCACCACGACCCGGGCTCACGGCGGAACACCCACTGGGCAGTCGTCAAGGATCCGATCATTTCGAGAAGCTCCCCCCGAACCTTCTCCGCGAACTCCCACCCAGCGCGGAGCCCGGGGTGCAATTCCATCGGCATCTGCATGGGGGTTCGTCCGAATCCTACTGGTTCGGGGTTCACCTTGCCAAACCACTTATCGCTCCTGGCAATTCGCGTCAAGAGGAATTCTCCGCCGACTGCGACGCGTCAAGTCAGGCGGCGCGGGGGACCCCCGTCCGGCTCTGGCTCGTCCGGGCCGAGTTGGGCCAGCGTCTCTTGGATCGCCCGTTCGATGTCGATGGCATCGGCGCCGCCGGGGAACGGTATCAGCTCGAATCGTGTCAGCCCCCTCAGCGCCTGGAGGACGGCTGTGATCTTTCTCACGGACGTCCGGATGCCGTCCAGCGCGTGCTGAACCTGCCAGTCCGCCTGGTCGTTCAACGCCATGGCCAGCACGTTGCGACAGCCCTCGATCCCGGCTGCGGCGTTGTTGATATGGTGGGACAGGGTGACGGTCGCCGCCCGCAGGGCCTCCAAGGCCGCAATCTGCCGCTCCCGTTCGACGATCTGCGCCTGCGACTCCCGGAGGGTGCGGAAGCTGCGCTCCAGGTCCTGGTGCAGGATGGCCCGCTCTACGGTCCCACCCAACTGTGCCGCCAGGGCTTCCAGGAGCCGCAACTTCTCCTCGGCCAAGGGGACCCGGGAATTGTCGAGGCACAGGATGCCCAGCAGCCCTGCCTTCGAACGGACCGGGAAGCAGGCGAACCTCCGCACCCCGGCCGGCGTCACCGCCCCCGCACACGCGCATTCCACACCCGCCGCCCTGGCCTCTCGGATCAGCGTCTCGACATCCGTCTGGCTGAGTCCCCGCTGCACGACCATCGGGTCCCGGCGGTCCGGCGCCTCCAGGATGATGGCACCGGCGTCCACACCCAGGGCGTCCAGGGCGGCCTCCAGCGCCCGCGAGAATATCGTCTCCAGGTCCAGGGCTTCATTGGTGACCAACGCCACACGGTTGAGGGTGCGCAGCTCCTGGGTGCGTTCCGCCACCCGGGCCTCCAGTTCCTGCCCCCAGCGCCGGACTTCGCCCAGGTGTTCCAGAATCCGGCGACGCATCTGGTCGAGTCCTCGCGCCAGTTCCCCAACCTCGTCGGTCCGGTCGAGGGTCATGGGCGTGTCGTAGTTTCCCGCCTCGATCGCCCTCGCGGCCCGCCCCAGATCCGACAGCGGGGTGATGACTAGGCGTCGGAGGACGGCATAGGTCGTGGCGGTGAGCAGGAGAAACGCCAGCCCGGCGGATCCCAGCATGTAGCCCAGGCTGGTCCGGAGCTGCCCTTCCATGGGATCCAGCGAGCGATCCACGACCAGCGCGCCCAGGAATCGCTGACGGGGATCGTGGCAGCCCTGGCAACGTGGGGTGTTAGGGATCAGGCTCGTGCTGCGGAGGACCGGAGACGGCTGGCGCGGGAGGACACGGGTCTCGCCGCGCGCCGCCGTCTGCCCGTCCGGGAGGTCGGACGGCAGGCTCGGTGGACCTTCGGCGAGGGGCCGGCCGGCCTGGTCCGGTCTCGAGGTGACCTTCACCGCCCCCGTGTGGTCCAGGACGAATACCCCCTGGATCCCGGGTTGCTGTCCCACGGTCCGGACGATGCGCTGGATCTCCGCCGGGTCGTTTGCCAACATGGCGTGTTCCAGCGTCGCCCGGATGGTGCTGGCGAGGTGCGCGGTGGCGTCGGCGGTATTCCGAAGGAGTTGGGCCCGCTGGTAGCGGATCAGGACCAGGAAGGACCCACCGACCGTAATGGCGAGGACAAGCGCCATTGCGGCCAGGACCTTCATCCGGAGCGTCATGGGTGGGCCTCGAGGATAGCGTGGCCAAGCACAGGAGAACGGGCCGTCCGCCCCGCCGGCGGATCAGGCGGGGGCGCCACCTGCGTTCTTCAATACGCCGGCCAAGAGGTCGGCCAGGGAATCAAAGACGAGCGGTTTCTCGATCACACCGATCACACCGAGCTGATCAAGCGTGGTCGGAAATGGCGGAGCCTCGCTCCCGGCGAGGAGGATGACCCCTGGACGGGGGCGCAAGCCTTCGCACCGGGTCACCAGCTCCGCTCCAGTCATCCCGGCCAGGCACGCATCGGCGATCAGGATATCCACCGGCCACTCCCGGAGGAGCGCCAGCGCCAGCTCTCCCGATGCGACGGAACGGGCCTCGCGACAGTGCGCCTCCAGGAAACGAACCAGGGACCAGCGGACCAGCGGGTCCTCATCCACCACGAGACATCGAGCGCACGCCCCGGGAGTCATGGCCATTTGCAAGATGAAGCACAAACGGGGGCGAGCCTCTCGGCATCACCCCCGTTCGATGGTCATCACCATCGGGCACTCACCCGCTTCGCGTGCGTGTCTGAGCCCGAGCGCGTTCAGCCCACCGCGGGGCGTGCCGTGGCTCCAGATCGCCGCCGTCAGATTTCACCCGAAGAGGTCAGGGCCTCGGCCTCCTGTACCAGGTATGCCTCCATCAGGCTTGCGATTCCGCGATAGAACGGCCCGGCAGCCCGTTCACGGACGCGTTCACACAGCGCCGGAACCCACTGTATCAGGTGTTCCTGGAGCAACCTCTTCTGGAAACCACGCACCCGGTGAATCTCGCCGATCTCCTCGCGATCCCAGGCTCGGGCCTCTGCCCCGCACAGGAATTCCATGCAGGCCAGTTCCAGCCCGACATGATCCGGCAGATCCTTGAAATCCTCCGAGACCGCTGCGCCCGCCTCGCGATACAACTGCTTCACCGCCAGGGTCGAGGGACCCATGAGAAGGCCCCCGACCCGAGTATCGCCCACCTCCCGTTCGTCGCGATAGACCGCTTCGTACGGGGTGACGTACCGCCCCAGGGGGACCATGAAGAGATCCTGGAACTCCTGGTCCAGAGCCGCATAGTCCCCCTGGAACCCTCTGACGAACTGCCGGAGATCGTCGGCCACGCCCGCCCCGAACATCTCCTCCAGCCCATCCACGAATCCATCCGCCAAGAGCGGGGCGACCATCGCCGCACTGGGTACCTCCAGGAAGGCCGCCGAGAGGAATCGGTACATATTGGCACGGGCCGTGGCCCAACTCACCCGATCCGTCATTTCTTCACGAACCTCGCGGACGGCTTTGTCAGGGCGGGATCCGAGAACCCCTCCGGCGCGTTCTGCCCCGCCTGGGCGGGGTTGAAGTCCGGAACATAGGTGAGAGCCTTGCCGACGCAGGTCGTCGCGCAGGCGGGCTGGAGCCCCTTGTCCACCCGCTCGACGCACAGGGTGCACTTCTCGACCTTCTGCGAGGACTCGTTCCACTGGGGCGCCCCGTACGGACAGGCCCAAACGCAGTACTTGCACCCGATGCACTTCTCCTGATCAATCAGGACGATCCCGTCCGAGGCCCGCTTGGAGATCGCGTTGACCGGACAGGAGTTCATGCAGGCGGGCGTCTGGCAGTGGTTGCACGCGGAGGTGACGAAGGTCCGCCAGACATTGGGGTAGGTGCCCCCTTCCTGCACGACCACCCAGCGATAACTGAGGTGGAGCGGCCGCTGGGGACTGCCCCCCTTGAAGAGGAGGGGGGAGTTGGCGGGAGCGGTGTTCTGCTCCGCCTTGCACGCGACCGTGCAGCTATGGCACCCGATACAGCGTCCCAGGTCAATCAGCCAACCGCGCTGCGCCATGACTCCTCACCTCCCCTCTAAGCCTTCACCAGTTTGACCCGGCTGTCATAGAAGGACACGCTGCCCCCGATCTTGTCCTGGATCGAGGTGTTCAGGACCTTGCCCTTGAACTGGTCCAGCCGCATGATCGGGTTGACTTGAATCCCGGTCCCCCGGCTGGGGTCGGCGCCCTGGGCAACCCCATCCACCACGTACGGCTTGGCCGCCAGTTCCCAGTGGCCGAAGTGGTGGGACACCGCGATCACCCCAGGCCGCACACCCTCGGTGACCTTGGCCTTGCCTACCACCCCGCCCGGGCTCGTGGCGGAGACCAACCGGACCGCATCGCCGTCCCGGATCCCCAGCCGCTTGGCATCCGAGGCGTTGATCTCCACGAAGTTCTCCGGCTGGATGATCATGAGCCACGGGATGCTCGCCGTCCGCGCCTGGGCGTGCCAGACCATCTTGTAGGTGATGAGCTGGAACGGAAACTCCTTCTCGTCCACAGTGGCGATGGCCGTGTTGTCGGCGAACTTCGGCGGGTCGTATTGGGGGAGCCCGTCGAAGTATTGCCCGGTCATCGAGTCCTTGGTAGTGGCCAGTTGCTCGATGTAGATGTGGATCAGGTTGCCGTACTTGTACTTGAGGTACTTTCCGTCGTACTCGTTCCCCGGGTCCTCGAACACGCCCCCCTTGGCCACGATCTCGTTGATGGGCTTCCCGGTGTTCTTGGACAGGTTCTGGAGCCCCTTCTTGTAGAAGTCCCAGTAGGTGTTCAGGGGGCTGCCGTCCTGGAAGGCCTTGTCGCCCACGCCGGGGAGCCCCAGGGCCTTGGCCAGGCCGATGTGGATGTCGCCGACGGTCTTGGTGTTGGGGAGGACCGGCGTGTAGACGTTGGGCGCGTCCGGATTGAACGGCACCGTTCCGATGTCCTTGCCGTCCAGCTTGCCCACCACGGGCTGCTGCAGGGGGGTGGCCTTGGTCAGGATGGTGGGCGTCATGCCGGGGAATGCCCAATTCTCCAGGTAGGTCGTGTCCGGCAGGACGTAGTCGGCGAAGGCCGCCACCTCGCCCATGTTCAGGCTGATGGCCACGAACAGCTCCAGCTTCTTCTCGTCCTTCACGTAGTCTTCGAAGGTCTTCCGCAGGGCCGGCGTGCTGTAGGGCCAGGCGTTCCAGTAGGTGATCAACGCCTTGATCGGGTAGGGGTAGCCCTCGGCCGCGCTGGGGATGACCTCCTGGTAGTTGCCGTGGGTGGCATAGGGGAACCACGGCCGCTTGGCCGGATAGCCCCCGTCCCGCCTGAAGAGGTTCGGCGCGTCCTTCTCGTAGTGCTTGACCGTCCGGTTCAGCTTGATGCCCTTGGCCGAGACGCCGCCTGGTACAGTCCCCAGCGGCGTGACCCCTGACCCTTCCGGATACCCGCCGCCGCCTCCGCCGTTGCCTCCCCGCCAGTCGTAGTTTCCGGTCAGCGTGTTCAATATGTTGATTGAGAGTTGGTTGTATACGCCGTTCGTGTGCTGGACGGCGCCGCGATAGGCATTCGTGACCGCCTGCTTCCCCGCCGCTGCGAACTCGCTGGCCAGCGTGACGATCAGGTCAACGCTCAGGCCGCAGTCCGCGGCGTACTGTGCCAGGGACCTGGAGAACACCCGCTCCTTCAAGAGCTGGAAAACGGTCTTGCAGCGGCGGCCGGCCACCGTCACCTCGCCAGGCTCCATATCCCCGACCAGGGCTGCGCCTGCGATCTCTTTCGGCCCGCCGCCGGACCATGCGACATAGTTCTCCTTCTTGCCGCCGATGGCGTCGGCCCGCAGATACCGGCGGGCCTCGGCGTGGCTCGGATCCACCACGACCAGGCGGGTGGCGTCGGTCCAGGTCGGCTCGCCGCTCGCCTTGGCGGCCGCCTGATTCGCATTGGCCAGATACTTCGCGTCGTACTTCTTGGTTTCCAGCATCCACCGCGCCATCCCCAGGGCCAACGCGGCGTCACCACCCGGCTTGACCGGGACCCAGCGATGGGCCAGCGCCGCCGTGTTGGAGAAGCGGGGGTCCACCACCACGTATTTCCCGCCCTTGGCCCGGAAGTCCATCAGCTTGCGAGCTGTGGCCACCATGGGGAAGTTCGCCTCCAGGAAGCTGGAGCCGAACAGCATGATGTACTTGGCCTCGACGATGTCGGGTTTGAAGTGGTTCTTGCGCCCCCGGTTCGCCTTCTCGTCCCAGGTCATCAGTTCGTTGGCCACGTGGTGGGACGTCTCGCAGATGCTGGTGTGATCTTCCTTCTTGTTGATGGTGCCGAAGCCGCTCGCCCACACCCGGTCCGTGAACCCGCCCTCGATGGAACGGCCCGGAGAGTAGAGGACCTGGTTGGCGATGGGACCGAGCTCCGGCGTCGCAGGGTCGATGAGCGTCTTGAGGTCGCGGAGTGGCTTCAACTTGGCGGCGATCTCCTCGAATGCCTGCTCCCAGGTGATCGCCTTCCACTGGCCGGAGCCGCGGGGCCCGACCCGCTTCAAGGGCTGCTTGATCCGGTAGGGGTCATAGACCACCTGGACGCCGGCCTGGCCCTTGGCGCACAGCCGGCCGGGCTTCTTCTTGGCCACATCCACTGAAGTGCTGTACGGGGGCCGTTCGTCCGGGTCGAAGTTGTTGGGATGGTAGGGGTTGCCGTCAATCTTCAGGAGCACGCCGTGCTTCACCCGCGCCATGATCCCGCAGCGGCTGTGGCAGTTCTGGCACACGCTCATGATCACCTGGACGCCGGCATCCACCTCGGTGGCGTCGGGGGGATTCTGGCCGGTCACCAGGGCCGAGACTGGCGCGGGCTTCACCAGGTTTCGGACGCTTGCCCCGGCGGCAAGCGTCCCGCTGATCAACAGGAACCGCCGCCGGTTCATATCCGGATTCAGGATGTTACAAAGGCCCGTCTTCCGCGACTCTGCCATTTCACTCACCTCCCTCGCCTCGCCTCAGTTCGCGTAAAACTTCTTGGACGACGGTCCCGATTTGCCGTGGCACGCGCCGCACGAGGCGACGTCCGCGTTCTTCCGAATCTGTTCCCCCGAATGCTGCACCAGATCCACTTTCCCGTGACAGGACGTGCAGGTTTCGTTCGTCACGCCCACCTTCGCGTCGTAGCCCGGCGCGAACGGAACCATGGCGGCATGAGCCTCTTTGATCTTCGGATTCAGCGTGGTCCGCTTCATGATGTCGCCGTGGCAGCTCAGGCAGTTCTTGTTGAACCAGGGCGACTTGGCATCGTGGAGCGCCGCGAGGTCCGGGACATCGGCCCGCGGCGGGCCGGGTGCGACGCCCGGTGCCACCACGCATCCGGCCAGGACCAGCGCCAACCCGCCCAGCACCGTCAGCCCGAACAGTCTTCTGTACGACCCGTGCGCCATCATCGCTTCTCCTCCTGGCTGTGACCCGTGTCCGCCGGATGCGCCGACCTTCAGAAAAGGCAAAGGACGAGATCCCGACACCGCGGGACCCCGGCCTCCTTTGCCAATTCCGGTTTCCGCGGCGTCGCGGAAACCGGAACCCTGAGCTTGTCGAAGGGTTCGAGACCGCGAAACCGCCAACCTTCGGGCTGGTCGCGGGATCGCTCCCGGGACCGTCGAGTCCGCCCTCTCCCCGAGGGACAGGGTGGATCGGAGGACCTTCGTTCACCGTCAGTTTAGGGAGTGGGCGTGGGCCTGTCTGTCAGGGAAGCCCCGAAAAATGCGGGAAAGTGCGTCGGGGAAAACACGACACTCTCGAATGCGGAATTCGGAATGGCGAATGCGGAATGACTACTGCTGATCAGAAATTCCGCATTCCGCACTCCGCATTCCGCATTGTGGGGTCAGTCGGTGTCCTTGAGGAGGCCGTGGTGGAGGGCGTACCGGACAAGCTCGGCCCGGCCCTTGAGGCCCAGTTTCTCCGTCAGGCGGGCCTTGTAGGTTTCGACGGACTTCACGCTGATGCAAAGCTTGTCGGCAACTTCCTGGTTGGTGTGGCCGTGGGCGATCAGCCGCAGGACCTCCCGCTCCCGGTCGCTCAAGGCCGGGGTTTCGCCAGCGGATGTCTTCGGCTCCATCACCTCCTCCACTAGGGCCTTCGCCAGGGAGGGATCGAGGAAGACTTCACCACGGGCCGCTGCCCGGATGGCCGCCAGCAGCTCTGTGTCGGCCGCTTTCTTCAGGACGTACCCGGACGCGCCGGCCCGCAGCACCTGCCGCAGGTACCCGCGATCGTCATGCATGGACAGGATGAGAACCTTCGCGGCCGGAAGGTCGCGCTTGATGCGGGCCGTGGCGTCAATCCCGCTCATCCCGGGCATCCCGATGTCCATCACGACCACGTCGGGGCGCAGGGCCTGCGTCAGGCGGACCGCCTCCGCGCCGTCAGCGGCCTCGCCGACCACCTCGAAGTCGCGCTGGGCGGCCAGCAGGGCGCGGAGGCCGGCCCGGAGGACCGCGTGGTCATCCGCCAGCAGGATGCGAATCCGCTTGGAGGTATTCACCACGATTCTCCGCTGGCCTCGCGCATTCCGTCCGCCCTCCTCACCCGTTCCTCTCCCCCTCACTGGGGGGAGAGGCACCCAGGGGGTACCCGGTGAGGGGGAGGGGCAGCGGCACCTCCACGAAGACGGTGGTTCCATTCCCCGGTGCGGATTCAACGGTCAGGGTGCCGCCCAGCAGGGTGGCCCGCTCGCGCATGCCGAACACACCCAGGCACCTCTCCTCCCGTGACTCGCTCATGCAGCTCGCCACGTCGAAGCCGCGGCCGTCGTCCTCCACGATCAGCCTGACGGACCCGCGTCGTGCCTCCAGGAGGAGGCTCACGGACTGAGCACCGGCATGGCGGGCCACGTTGGTCAGGGCCTCCTGGGTGATCCGGTACAGGGCGGTCTCCAGGGAGGCGGGCAACCGCGGGCCCACACGCAGGTTGGTCTCGAAGGTCACCCGGATTCCGTGAGTCCGGCGAAACTCCTCCACGATCCGATCCACGGCGGGGACCAGGCCGAGGTCATCCAAGACGCTGGGCCGCAGTTGCAGGGCCAGATCATGCACGGCATCCAGGGTCTTGCCGGTCAGCGCCCGGAGGTCCGCCAGCGACTCCCGCATCTCGGCGAGCTCGGGCCGTTGCTCCAGCAGCTTCAGGCCGACCATCAGGGAGGTCAGGGCCTGGCTGGTCTCATCGTGCAACTCCCGGGCGATGCGCTTGCGCTCGTCCTCTTGCGCGGTGATGACCTGCTCCAGCAGGCGGGCGCGCATTTGCTCCTTGCGCGCCAGTTCGTCATGGGACCGGGCAAGCTCCGTGGTCATTGCGTTAAACGCCAACGCCAGTTGCCCGATCTCGTCCGCGCGGTCCACGGCGACCCGTTGACTCAGGTCGCCGGCCTGAACGGCCCTGGCGCTGTCCCGCAGCCGCTGGATCGGGTGGACCATCCGCCGGGAGAACCGCCAGATGCTGCCGATGCCCACGAGCATCAGGACGAATAGGACGGCCAGGACCTTGAGGGCAAGATCCCGCAGCATTTGGTCCACACCCGCCCGGGACATCCCCAGCCGGACGGCGCCGACAGGGAGACCCCGCATCCGTATGGGCACAGCCACATCGTACAGACGCTCCCCCGTTGGTCCGGCGATCCAAGTGACCGATGGATCAGGTCGCGCCAGAATCTGGCGCGTGCGAGGATCGGTCAGGACGGCGTGAACCTGGCTCGGATCGGTGTGGGCCAGGGCCTGCCCGCGACTATCGGTTTCCCGCAGAACCCGCACCAGCTTGAACAGGGCGTAGTCATCCTCACGCAGGATTGGGTCCACGCTCTGTTGGGCCAAATGCGTCGCCATGAGGAGGCCGCGGTTCTGCAGCTCCTGTTCCAGCACGCGCTGCTCGTGGACAAGCAGGTATCCCACTACCCCCAAGACGACCAGCGACACAAAGCCGAAGATGCGGCTCGTGAACGTGATGGCGAGCGAGTTCCGCAGCTCAGCCCACTTGCTCACCGGATCCTTGCCCTTTCCATCACCCGCAGCATCTTCCGAATGCTGTCGTACAGGCGGTCGTCCCCGGGGATAAACCGGTCCACCCCTAGTTTTCTCAGTATCCCCTGGCCTGCCGGGTCTTGGTCCAACCTGAGAAAAAGGTCCCGGAGGGCTCGCCTCGTCGCCGGGTCGAGGTTCTTGGGAACCCCCACGGGCTGCGCCCCGAAGGAGGGAGAGCGGTGAACGATTCGGGTCTGAGCGACCAGGGCTGGCTTCGTGACTTGGAGATAGTCATAGATCAGACTGTCCACGGCTGCCCCATCAACCACGCTTTCAGCGACTGCCTCGATGGAATTGTCGTGGCTGTAGGTGAACAGGGTCTTGGCGAAGAAGGTCGCAGGCTGCCGGCCCCGCGAGACGAGATAGTACACCGGGTAGAGGTAGCCCGAGGTGGACAGCGGATCGGTGAAGGCAAATCGCTTCCGGTGCAATTCCTCCAGGGAGGCCGCCGTGCTGGACTGGGGCACGATGATGTAGGAACGATAGGTCGGGCTGCCGTTGATGACGGGGACGGCAAGGAGTTCCACCCCGTACTGGCGCTTGGCGTGCACGTACGTTCCCGAGCACAGGATTGCGGCGTCCAGCTTCCCGGTTCCCAGCATGTCATTGACTTCCTGGTACGTCCGCCGCTGCTTCATCTCCACCGGGCGCCCGAGTTTGGCTGCGATGTAGTCCATCAACTCCTGATAGACGTTGAGGGTTTCCTCCGGGGAGATCATGGCGGCGACGGCGATCCGGAGCGGGGTCCTTTCCTTCCCTGCTTGTGCGGCTTCGGCCCGGGAGGGGGCGGCGCCAGCTATCAGAAGCCCCCAGGCGAGGGGAACCGCTACGCATCCCCACGCAAACCGCGGTGCCATGCTATGTCCTCCAGCTATTGGCCTGACCGGGCCCGGGATCCAGATTCCCGACTGCTACAGTCTAGAATGTCTCCAGCGCTCCGCCAAGGCGAAAGGTCTTGTCAGCGTCATAGGCGTCGGACAACGGACAAGTCCAATCTGGCTTTGCCGTTGACAGGCCACAAGAGGACCGGTAGGTTTATGATCAGATACTCATGGAGGGGCGACGATGCGCGACCATATCCTGGAGTTGAAGGCGAACATCCTGAAGGCGCTGGGACAGCCGACCCGGCTGAAGATCCTGGAGCTGCTCCGGAACGGCGAGCGATGCGTGTGTGAGATCTTCCCTGCCATCCAGGAAGAACAGTCCAACGTCTCGCGCCACCTGGCCCTGATGAAAGCGGCCGGGATCCTGGCCTCGCGGAAGCAGGGGCAGATGGTGCACTATCGTGTCCGGGACCCGCAGGTCTTCAAACTGCTGGATGGGGTCACCGCCCTCCTCAAGACCCACATGGAAGACCGCAAGACCCTGTCCCGCCGGTTAACCTGAAGACAACGGGACACTGAGGCCTCAAGAACTGGCTTGACGGGGTCAGCCTGAAGGCATAATATATGCAACAGTCCGCATATGATCCTAAGGTCCAACTGCCGTGAAAGACATGACCCGACTCCTGGCTGCCCTTGCAGACCCGACCCGCCTGCGGCTGGTCCGCCTATTGCTCCGGGAGGAACTATGTGTCTGCGAGTTGGTGGACGCCCTCCGGATTCCGCAATACAAGGTCTCGCGACACCTCAGCAGGTTGCGGAATGTTGGGTTGGTGCGTGCTCGGCGCAACGGGCGCTGGATGTATTACAGCATCGGGCGTCAGGTCGCGCTGAACGGATTCCATCAAGATTTGCTCAAGGTCATTGACGCTTCCATGGAGGGGACATCCGAGGCAAAAAGAGACGATGCCCGTTTGTCCCGGCGGCTGGCCATGCGGCGGGCTGGGCAGTGCGTGGTGGGGAAGACCTGCTGTTGATTCTTTTGGCCCGCACATAGGCGGGCACGCGCGTACAAATTCCAGTCACCCATGCAGGGAGACACCGCCGATGGATCTGCGTCGCGGCTGGTTCCACATTGTGCAGGACTGCCGCATGCTCCCGGTCTTCGTGGTCGTGAGCATGGCGGTCGGCATCGCCTTCGGCAAACTGTACGGCATCTCCAATTTTGAGCTGACACCACCCATTGACGCCATCAAGGCCATCTTCCGGGGACAGTATGAGTTCACAATTCCAAACACCCTGGCCCTGGGGGTGGTCATCGGCTTGTTCCTGATGATGTTTCCAGCCATGACCAAGATCCGGTTCGAAGATCTCGGGAAGTCGGCCCGCTCCCCGAAGCAGTTGCTGATCGTGCTGTTCTTCAACTATGCGATTGCGCCGTTCTTCATGCTCGGCCTGGCCAAGCTGTTCCTGGCCGGCCACCCCGACCTGTACACCGGCCTGGTCTTGTATGGCCTGGCCCCGTGCATCGCCATGGTGATCGTGTTCACGTTCCTGGCGCTGGGGAACAACGCCATGGCCATTATCCTGGTGGCCATCAACTCCATCATGCAGATGCTCCTGATTCCGGTCTATGCCAAGCTGCTGCTGGGCGAGATCCGGTTCGACGTCTGGGTGGTCGGGGAGAGCGTGATCCTGTACCTGGGAATTCCCCTGATCGCCGGATTCTTCACACGACGGATCGGGATCGCGCGAATGGGGGAGGCGGGGTTCGACCGGCTGAAGACGGGCCTGGAGACCCTCTCCATCTTGGGGCTCCTCTTCACTCTGATCGTGATGTTCGCCCTGAAGGGGGACCTGATCCTGGAGCGGCCGGCCATCATCCTCCAGATGGCCATCCCCATGACCCTGTTCTTCTGGCTCATCTTCGGGGTGGTGTACTTCACCGGGTGGGGGCTCGGGCTGGATTATGAAGACTCCGTGGCTGGGCCTGGACTACGAGGATTCCGTGGCCGTGGCCTTCAACAGCACCGGGCGGGACTTCGAGATCGCCATCGCCATCGCCATCACGGCGTTCAGTCCGGCGGTGGCCCTGGCCACCGTCGTCGGTCCCCTCATCGAGGTGCCGGTCATGCTGGCTCTGGTCTGGTTTGCGCGGAAGACGAAGTATCGCCTGTTCGAGGTCCACGGTCGCGTGAAGACGGCCATTCCCCTGGACACCACAACGTTGCTCCAGCCAGCTCCGGCAACGAAGCCCCAGAGGCCGTAGAATCCCGCGTGCCGGTGGGAGGAAAATATGGGTGATGCCTTCAAGGTGATGTTCGTCTGCACGGGGAATTCCGCCCGGAGCCAGATGGCCGAGGGCTTCGCCCGACACCTCGGCCAAGGCAAAATCGAGGCGCACAGCGCCGGGATGGAGCCCAGCCGCCTGAACCCCTTCGCCGTGGCCGTGATGCGGGAGAAGGGCATAGATATCTCCAACCAGCAATCGAAGGCCTTTGACGAGGACCTGGCCCGCCGGATTGACGTGGTCGTGACGGTGTGCGGC
>JACQXP010000038.1 GCA_016208645.1 Candidatus Methylomirabilota bacterium
GGGAAGACCTCGACCGGGAGCGGCTCGCCGGCCGCCCAGGCCCGCACCTGCCGCTTCCGCTCCTCCAGGGCCTTCGCGCCGGCGCCGGCGACCGCCTGGTAGCTGGAGGCGACCACCCGCTTGATCCGGCTGTACCGGTGCAAGGGCGCCAGCGCCATCAGGGTCACGATGGTGGTGCAGTTGGGGTTGGCGATGATCCCCCGATTCACGTACTGGGCGATGGCGTGCGGGTTGATCTCGGGGACCACCAGGGGGACGTCCGGCTCCATCCGGAAGGCCGAGCTGTTGTCCACCACGACCGCCCCGGCTTTCCAGGCGGCGGGCGCGAATTCTCTGCTGCGGCTGGCGCCGGCCGAGAAGAGGGCGACGTCCACCCCCTCGAAGGCGCTGGCGGAGAGCTGCTCGACCTTGATCTCCTCTCCCTGAAACTTCAGGATCTTGCCGACCGACCGCTCCGACGCCAGGAGCTTGATCCGGCGCACCGGGAACTTCCGCTCCTCCAGGACCCGGAGCATGACCTCCCCGACCGCACCCGTGGCCCCCGCCACGGCAACCACGTAGCCATCCTGCCGCATGATCCCGCCTTTCCCTAGACCGCTCTTCGTTCCCGTTCCAGCTCAGCGACCGTCTTCCTTCCGCCGGTGGCCACCACCTTGTTGATGGCATGCAGGTAGGCGCGCACGCTGGCCTCGATGACGTCGGTGGAGCTCCCCCGGCCCACGACCCGCTGGCCGTCCATCTCCACGGCCACCGTCACCTCGCCCATGGCGTCCTTCCCGCCGGTCACCGCGCGCAGGTTGTACTCCAGCAGCTTCCCGGGGATCTTGGTGATCAGGTCAATGGCCTTGTAGGCGGCGTCCACCGGCCCGTCCCCCCAGCCCGACTCCTGGGAGACCTCGTCCTGCATCTTGAGGCGGACCGTGGCCGTGGGCACGATGTTGGTCCCGCTGGTGAACTGAAGGTGCTCCAGCGTGTAGGTCTCGGCCGGAGCCATGACCTCTTCCTCCACCAGGGCCAGCAGGTCCTCGTCGAAGACCTCCTTCTTTCGGTCGCAGAGGGCCTTGAACCGGACGAAGGCCTTGTTCAGGTCGTCGTCGGCCAGCCCAATCCCGAGTTCCTCCAGCCGCTTCTTGAAGGCGTGGCGACCCGAATGCTTGCCCAGCACCAGCCGGCTCTTGGGGACGCCCACCGATTCGGGCGTCATGATCTCGTAGGTCAGCGGCTTCTGGAGGACGCCGTGCTGGTGGATGCCCGCCTCGTGAGCGAAGGCGTTGGCGCCCACGATGGCCTTGTTGGGCTGGACGCTGACCCCGGTGACGGACTGGAGCAGTTTGGAAGTGCGATAGATCTCCTCCGTCCGGATGCCGGTCTCGTAGCCCAGCAGGTCCTTCCGGGTCCGCAGGCTCATGGTGCACTCCACCTGGCGCGCGCCGGCACGGACGGCCTCCAGGGAGTTGGCGACCGCCAGCCCCAGATCGTCGTGGCAGTGGGCGCTCACCACGACCCGGTCAATGTTGGGCACCCGGCTCATGAGGTCGCGGATGCGCTGCCCGAACTCCCAGGGCACGCCGTACCCCACCGTGTCCGGAATGTTGATGGTCGTGGCCCCCGCCTTGATGGCCGCCTCCACCACCCGGCACAGGAAGTCCTGGTCGGTCCGGTGGGCGTCCTCGGCCGAGAACTCCACGTCCGCGGTGTAGCGCTTGGCCCGCTTCACGGCCGCCACGGTGGCCTCCAGCACCTCCTCCTGGGTGGACTTCAGCTTGTACTTGATGTGGATCTCGGAGGTGGCGATGAAGGTATGGATGCGCGGCCGCTCGGCATGCTTCAGCGCCTCCCAGGCCCGGTCAATGTCAATGTCCTTGGCCCGACACAGGCCGGCGACGATGGGGCCGCCCTTGATGTGCTGGGCGATGGCCTTGACGGCCTCGAAGTCGTCCTCGGAGGCGATGGGAAATCCGGCCTCCATGACGTCCACGCCGAGCCGGGCGAGCTGCTTCGCCATCTCCAGCTTTTCCTTGGTGTTCATGCTGTAGCCGGGCGACTGCTCACCGTCCCGGAGCGTGGTATCGAAGATCAGGATGCGTTCACCCATGATGCGTTCCTCCAGCCACCCCCTGAGCGCCCTATGGCTGCTTGGTGGGCGCCGGCTGCTCGGTGGCTTCTGCGGGATGTCGTTTTTGCCAGGCCGGCACCGCGCGCACGACGCCGGACGCCGCATACAGGAAGAAGAACAGGAACAGGAACAGGCTGGGGTGCGACGCCACGACCAGGAGCACCAGGAGCAGCGTCGTCATGATCGTGAAGGGCCGGCGCCTCCGCATCTCGAGCCCCTTCAGGCTGCGGTAGCGGATCTTGCTCACCATGAGGAACCCCAGCCCGTACATCCCCAGCAAGACGCCGGCGGCCGTCGCTTGAGGCGGGACCATCTCCCGCCCGAACACGACCACCGCCGAGGACTCCTTCATGAACAGCACGAACGTGGCCACCACCGCGGCCGCGGCCGGGATGGGCAGGCCGACGAAGTAGCGCTTGTCCAGGCTCCGCGTCTGGACATTGAAGCGGGCCAGCCGGAAGGCCCCGCAGGCGGCGAAGGCAAAAGCCGCCAGGCCGCCGATCCAGCCGAAGGGCTTCAGGGCAAAGACGTAGGCCAGGAGGCCCGGGGCCACCCCGAAGGAGACGAGATCCGCCAGCGAGTCCAGCTCGATGCCGATGTCGCTGGTGGCACCCGTCATCCGGGCCACCCCGCCGTCCAGATAGTCGAACACCAATGCCAGCAGGATGGCGATGGCGGCCGCCACGTACTCGTCGTTGTACACCGCCATCAGCGCGTAGAACCCGCCGAAGAGGTTTCCCAGCGTCAGGATGCTGGGCAGCAGATAGACTCCCCGGCGCATGCGCCGCCGCATGCCCGCCCGACCGCCCTTCATGGCATCCCCTCCGGCTTCGGCCTCCGGGGAATTGAAAATTGAAAACGGACAATGCAAAACCGATCAACGACGGAGGCAGTTGCCCGGTTGTCCGTTGTCCGTTGTCCGTTTTGCATTGATAAGATCACGGGATGACCCCCCGCCGCCTTCGGCCTCTGGGCAATTGAAAATTGAAAACGGACAACCGACGACCGGCCATCGGATCTGTTCCGGTTTTCAATTATCAGTTGTCGGTTTTCCATTTTCCATTGCCGAGGGGTCATCACGGGATGATGCCCAGAATGGTGCTGCCTCCCCGGACCGCCTGGCCGCGCCGCACTCTCAACTCGGCCGTGGCCGGGAGGATGCAGTCCACGCGCGATCCGAACCGGATCAGCCCGATCCGGTCGCCCGCAGCAACCTTCTGGCCCGGCTTCACCCGGCACACGATCCGGCGCGCCAGGAGTCCCGCGATCTGCTTCACCCACACGTCCCCGTCCGGCGACGCGAAATGGATGAGGGTCTGCTCGTTCTCCGCCGAGGCCGCCTCACCCCAGGCGGCCACGAACCGGCCCGGGGAATGGGTCACCGCATTCACCATGCCCGTCAGCGGCGCCCGGTTCACGTGAACATCCAGGACCGAGAGAAAGATGCTCACGCGCGTGAGCGGCTCGCCGAACGGCCCCTTCCAATCCGGGAAGGGTTTGATGGCGACGATCCGCCCGTCCGCCGGGGCGACAACCAGCCGCTCCCCCTGGGGGATCGCCCGCTCGGGGTCGCGGAAAAAATAGACCAGAAAGGCCGCCAGCAGCAGAACACCGGTCCCCGTCCCGGGAAAGTGCAGCAGGAAGAGAAGAGCGCTCACCCCCAGGGTCGGCAGGATGAAGACGAACCCATCCCGCTCGATCGGCAACCGAACGCCTGGGCCCAATGAGAAATCGGTCATTTATAGCATCCGAAGGCGGCTTCGTTCAAGAAAAACCTGAGCCTTTTCGGCGAATGACGCCTGGACAGTTCCTTCGCAGGCGCGGGTCGGGCCGGTCCTCTAGCTCTTCTGCAATTGGGCACGAACGAGCTCGGGCAGCTTGGAAAGTGCATCCGGAATCCGGGAGGGATCCTTGCCCCCTGCCTCCGCCACGTCGGGCCGGCCGCCCCCACCGCCGCCTGTCAGTCTCGCCAGGTCTCTGGCGAGATGGCCGGCATGCAACCGGGGCACGAGGTCCTTGGTGACCATCGTGACCCAGGTGACCCGCTCCCCCATGTGGCTCGCCAGGACCACCACGCCGCTCCCCATCTGGTCCCGAAGGCGATCGCCCAACTCCCGCATCCCCTTCGAGTCGCGCAGATCCACCACCGATCCCACCACGCGGATCCCGTCCACCACCTGGGCATGCTGCAAGAGCGCCTCCAGCGTGCCCGCCGCCAGCCGGCCCTGCAGGCGCTGGACCTCGCGCTCCAGCTCGCGCGCGGCGCCGGTCAGCTTCTCGACCTTCTCGGACAGCTCCAGGGGGCGCGCCTTGATCCGCTCGGCCGCCTCGGCCAGCACCTGCTCTTCCTGCTTCACGTGGCGGAGGGCGCCCGGGCCGGTAAAGGCCTCGAGCCGGCGGACGCCCGAGGCCACGCCCCCCTGGCTCGTAATCTTGAACAACCCGATCTCGCCCGTGGCCGTGACGTGCGTCCCGCCGCAGAGTTCGATGCTGAAGTCGGGAACCGTCACCACCCGGACGCGCTCGCCGTACTTCTCGCCGAAGAGGGCCATGGCGCCCAGGGCGAGCGCCCTGTCCAGGTCCATGCTCTCGATCTGCAGGGCCCGGTTCTCCCACACCTGCTCGTTGACCATCTCCTCGATCCGATCCATCTCGCGGTCGCTGAGCGGGCTCCAGTGGATGAAGTCGAATCGCAGGCGATCGGGCGCCACCAGGGAGCCGGCCTGCTTCACGTGATCTCCCAGGACCTGTCGGAGGGCGGCCTGCAGGAGGTGCGTGGCGGTGTGGTTCTTGGCGGTCACCTTCCGCCGCGCCGCGTCCACCATCGCATGCACCGTCTGCCCGGTGGTCAGCCGGCCGCGCTTCACCCGGACGCGGTGGAGGACCAGGCTGGGAACAGGCCGTCGGGTATCCACCACCTCGGCCGAGGTCCCGTCCCCCGCGATCGCTCCGACATCACCAACCTGGCCGCCCGCCTCCGGATAGAAGGGCGTCCGGTTGAGGAGCACGTCGCCCGTCTCCCCCTCCTCCAGCGCGGGCACGACCCGCTGGCCGTCCGCCGCGAGAAGCGCCTGGACGACCGCCTCGGCCTGGAAGGTCTGGTGCCAGACCGGCTCGACGGGCCCCGTCGCGCTCACCAGCTCCGACAGGCTTGCGGGGACCTCCACCTCGCCGGAGCCGACCCACGACTCGCGGGCCTTGGCCCGCTGCTCGGCCATCTCGCGCTCGAAGCCGGACTCGTCAAGCTGAAGGCCCTGCTCGGCCGCGATATCCCGCAGCAGGTCCACGGGGAACCCGTAGGTGTCGTAGAGGCGGAAGATCTCCGCGCCGGGGATCACGGCGGAGCCCGCGGCCGTGACCTCGCCGACGAGAGACTCGACCAGCTTCAGTCCGACCCGCAGCGTGTGGCCGAAGCGTTCCTCTTCGTTCTGGGTCACACGCCCCACGTAGTCGCGGGAGTCCGCCAGTTCCGGGTAGGCGCCCTGCATCAGCTCCACGACCCGCCCGGTCACCGTCGCCATGAACGGCTCCTCCAGGCCCAGCAGCCGTCCGTGGCGCAGGCCCCGGCGCAGGATCCGCCGGAGGACGTAGCCGCGCCCCTCGTTGCTGGGCAGGACGCCGTCGGTCACCAGGAAGGCCGTGGCACGCGCATGGTCGGCGATGACCCGCAGGGAAACGTCCGCCTCGCGATCGGCGCCGTAGCGCTGGCCCGTCAGTTCCTCCACCGTGGCGATGATGGGCCGCAAGAGGTCCGTATCGAAGTTGCTCGGCACCCCCTGGAGGATGGCGGCGATCCGCTCCAGCCCGGCCCCGGTATCGATGCTCGGTCTGGGCAGGGGGCTCAGCCGCCCGTCGGTGCTCCGCTCGAACTGCATGAAGACCAGGTTCCAGAGTTCCAGGTACCGGTCACAGTCGCACCCCACGGCGCAGGTCGGCCGGCCGCAGCCCATCCCCGGCCCCTGGTCAAACACGATCTCCGAACACGGCCCGCAGGGGCCGGTGTCCCCCATGGCCCAGAAGTTGTCCTGGGTGGAACAGGCCACGATCCGCTCCGGGGGGACGTAGCGGCGCCAGAGCGTCCGCGCCTCCTCGTCGGGCCCCAGGCGCATGGCGGCGTCTCCCTCGTGGATCGTGACCCAGAGCCGGTCGGCCGGCAGCCCCAGGGTCCCGGTCAGGAACTCCCACCCGTAGTCAATCGCCTGCTCCTTGAAGTAGTCGCCGAAGGAGAAGTTCCCCAGCATCTCGAAGAAGGTGTGGTGGCGGGCGGTGCGGCCGACGTTCTCCAGATCGTTGTGCTTGCCGCCCGCCCGCACGCACTTCTGCACGGTGACCGCCCGGGAGTAGGGCCGCTGCTCCTTGCCGGTGAAGACGTCCTTGAACTGCACCATGCCGGCGTTGGTGAAGAGCAGCGTGGGATCGGCCTTGGGCACCAGCGGGGAGCTGACCACCGGGGTATGGCCCCGTTCCGCGAAGTAGTCCACGAACGCCTGGCGGAGCTCGTTCCCCGTCTTGGGCCTCATGACCATCCTGCCGTCCACCCTGACTCCTTCGGAGGGGCATCTCTCACGTTTGGTCATTGGTCATTGGATCATTGGTCATTGATCTCTTCCCCCTGGGGGCAGTGCTTCCGGCACAGGGCCAGGATGATTTCGGCCGGGAATCCCCGCCGCGCGAGAAAGGCAGCCAGGCGCCGGCGGGCGACGAGCGGGGGCACCCCCTGCAGGTCCCGCAGCTTGCGGATCGCCGCGGCCTCCGCCACGCTCCGGACGTCCCGTTCGCCAAATACCTCGTCCAGGGTGGCCGAGATCTCGAGCTCCGCGATGCCCCGGGCCCGCAGTTCCCGCGCCAGGCGCGCCGGCCCCAGGGAACGACGGTGGGCCCGCGAACGGGCCCACGTCCTGGCGTACTCGGCATCGTCGAGATACCGGGAGGCCGTCAGCCTGGCGACCACCGAGGCGATCGGATCCGCGGCATAGCCCCGGCGCGCCAGTCGCTGCCGAAGCTCCTCCGTGCTCATCGCCCGCATGGCCAGCAGCCTGAGGGCGACCTCCCAGGGATCCGGGCGCTCCGCGGATGCCCTGCTGCTCTCCCGGCTCCCCCCCCTGCTCACCAGCTCCGGCTCACCTTCGGCATCAGAACCGCGTCATCCCCGGAATCGTCTTGGGCGCCTCCTGCATCCCCTGCCACGTCGCGTCCGCCGTGGACTCCACCCCGCGCACCCGCAGGGCGAAGTCGTCGGGGTTGCTGCACCAGTGCAGGGCCTCCTCGTAGCTGATCAGGCCGCGCGTGTACAGCGACATCAGCGACTGGTCGAAGGTCTGCATCCCGTACTGGCTCACGCTGGCGCCGATGACTTCGTTCAACTTCCGGGTCTTGTCCGGGTCCACCACGCACTCCCGCACCGTGGCGGTGGCGATGCAGACCTCCACCGCGGGGACACGGCCCTTGCCGTCGGCCCGCGGGATCAATCGCTGGGCGATGATCCCCTTCAGGACCGCGGCGACCTGGAGCCGGATCTGCTTCTGCTGGTAGGGCGGGAAGACGGAGATGACCCGGTTGATCGTCTCGGTGGCGTCCAGGGTGTGCAGCGTGCTCATCACCAGGTGGCCCGTCTCGGCTGCCAGTATCGCGGTGGAGATGGTCTCGTAGTCCCGCATCTCACCCACCAGGATGATGTCGGGATCCTGCCGCAACGCGCTCCGCAGCGCCTCGCTGAAGGAGGGGGTGTCCACCCCGACCTCCCGCTGGTTGACCAGGCACTTCTTGTCCCGGTGCAGGAACTCAATGGGGTCCTCGATGGTGAGGATGTGACCCGAGCGGTTGCCATTGATGTAGTCGATCATGGAGGCCAGGGTCGAGGACTTGCCCGAGCCCGTCGTCCCGGTGACCAGGATCAGGCCCCGGGGCTCCAGCGCGATCTTCTCCAGGACCGGGGGAAGATTCAACTCGCCGATCGCCTGGATCTTGATGGGGATGACCCGCAGGACGATCCCCACCGTCCCGCGCTGCTGGAACACATTGGCCCGGAACCGCCCCAGCCCAGGCATGCTGTAGGCCAGGTCGATCTCGGATCGCTCCTTGAACTTCTCCCGTTGCTTGGCGTTCATGACGCTGGCCGCCATGGTCACGACCGCGTCCTGGCCCAGGCGCGGCATCTCCATCAGGGGGACCAGCCGGTCGTCGATGCGCAGGACCGGCGGGCTCCCCACCTTGATGTGGAGGTCGGAGGCCTTTCGCTCCACGGCGACCTTGAGGAGATCGGGCAGTTCCATTTACGCCTCCGCTTCAACCGGCCCGGGCACCCCCAGGGCCGCTCGCAGCTTGGCTTCGATCTCGTCAGCCACGGCGGGGTTTTCCTGGAGGAACCGCTTGGCGTTCTCGCGCCCCTGGCCGATCCGCTCGCCGCCGAAGGCGTACCACGCCCCGCTCTTCTCCACCACCTTGTGCGTGGCGCCCAGGTCCACCAGGCTCCCCAGGCGGGAGATCCCCTCCCCGTAGATGATGTCGAACTCCGCCTCGCGGAAGGGCGGGGCGACCTTGTTCTTCACCACCTTCACCTTCACCCGGCTGCCGATGACTTCCTCGCCGTCCTTGATCGCCGAGATCCGGCGGATGTCCAGGCGGATCGAGGCGTAGAATTTCAGGGCCCGGCCGCCCGTGGTGGTCTCGGGGTTGCCGAACATGACGCCGATCTTTTCCCGGATCTGGTTGATGAAGATCACGCAGGTCCGCGACTTGCTGATGGCGGCGGTCAGCTTGCGGAGCGCCTGCGACATGAGGCGGGCATGCAGGCCGGGCAGGGAATCCCCCATCTCCCCGTCGATCTCCGCCCGCGGCACCAGGGCCGCCACGGAGTCAATGGCCACCACATCCACGGCGCCGCTCCGCACCAGGACCTCGGTGATCTCCAGCCCCTGCTCCCCCGTATCGGGCTGCGAGATCAGCAGCTCGTCGACGTTCACCCCCAAGAGCTTGGCGTAGGTGGCGTCCAGCGCGTGCTCCGCGTCCACGAAGGCCGCGGCGCCGCCCCGCTTCTGCGCCTCGGCGATGATGTGGAGGGCCAGGGTCGTCTTGCCGCTGGATTCGGGGCCGAAGATCTCGATGCACCGGCCGCGCGGGACCCCGCCCACGCCCAAGGCATGATCCAGTTCGAGAGAGCCGGTGGGGATGGTCGAGACCGGCAACAGGGCGCCCGAGATCCCCATCCGCATGATGGCACCCTTGCCGTACATCTTCTCGATCTGGGAGACGGCCAGATCGAGCGCCTTGTCCCGGTCCTTGCGGTCTTCCTTGATGGGCACCTTCCGCGTCGCCATCTCCGCCATGAGAACCCCCTCGGCCTGTCGGCCTTCAGCAAGTCAGGATCGGCGCGATTTCCCAGGTGAAGTCAACCGGGATGCGTTTTCAGGATTGACAGGCCGAGGGACCTCTGGATAAGGTGGGGCGGCTTCTGGTCCGGAGAAGTGCGGTTGGGCCTGTCGCTCGGGTCCGCGGGTTTGCGGCTGCGACAGACGGGGCAGCGGATCGTGCGGGCGATATCCGCGGAGGGGTCTGAGGGCGCGCATGGCGAGTCCCCGGAAGCCGGCCTCAAAAGAAGAAGAGGGAGTCTCCCCGACCCACATCGGACCCGAGCGGCGCTCGGGGATGGAGCGGAGGCAGAGCCGCGATCCCCACCCGCCCCTGGGGCAATCGGAGCGACGATTCACCGTCCGCCGGAAGGCGGATCGCGTCTCTCTCGAGACCGCCATTCGCATCGGCCCCCCCGGATCGGGCGGACGATTATACCGCCGCGTCCACCTCGAGGTCCCGGTGATCTACCGCCCACTAAAACCCGACGCCACACCGGGCGAGACGTCCCGGCGAGGTGTCACCAACACCCTCGCGCCGGGCGGGCTGGGCATGCTCTTGGACGAGGAATTTCCCGTC
>JACQXP010000333.1 GCA_016208645.1 Candidatus Methylomirabilota bacterium
ACCGCAAGTCGGCTCACAAGAACCTCACTCGGAACCGGTCATGAGCTGGGTGCGCAGGACATCCAAAGAGGTCATAAGGGGACGGCAGGACATGACCTTGGCGATGCGTCAACTGGACATGAACCGGACAAACAGGACAGGCGAGGGCTCTCAAGGGGTTCATTCAGCCCCAGTAACCCGACATGAACCCGACAAACCCGACATGAAAGGGGCCACAAAGGGGCCAATGGGGCATTCCGGGGACATCCGAGACGACGGGAATGAGCATGGCTAAGACACCGACTGTAAAAAGGGGACGTTCATTCAAAAGCAACTTTTGGCTGTGCACGGCCAGAGCGGAGAGCCGCTAAGGGGCGGGGCGCGGCAGGTGAGGCTGGATGCGCCGGGATCCCTCCAACACGTCATCTCCGTTCCTCCTACGTAAAAGGGGACCCGTTGCATTACAAGTATTATTTCCGGATGAGGGAGGTCCGGGAGTACAGGAGGGATCCGGCACTGATGAGCGCGCGGCGGTCGGGATGACGTGGCCGTGTGGCCCACACACGGCTGGCTCCTCATAGCTTTCCGGGTGTGGGGAAGCATGCGGGGAGAGCAAGATATTTGACTTGCGATGCAACGTCCCATTTTATGACAAGGTCGCCAGAGCCGCGGGGCTCGCCCCGGAGGCCCTACAGGGGGGCGGGCGTGGCCGCGCCCTGGCCCGCGGGCTGGCGCTACACCCCGTGTCGGTCTACCGCGCTGCTCGCCGCGGCCGCGCCCATCGGGACGTGTGGGACAGGCTTGTCCGGTGAGAAGGCTAGTAGTGCTGCAAGGTTCCCCGAGGTGAGGTCTCAAAGTCACTTCCCGGCGCGGCCGATCACGTAAAGCCACGAGAGCCGTAACCTCCCCTCAAACTCGACGGGCTCGCGTCGATGTGAGTCCGTGGATTGGAGGCTACGATGCGAATCTTGATGAGTCTGGCGGTTGCGCTGAGCTTCCTCCTGCCTCAGGGGGCGCTCGCGTTCGATCTGCAGGGGCATCGGGGGGCGCGGGGTCTGGCGCCGGAGAACACCCTACCTGCCTTCGCGACGGCGCTCTCCCTGGGCGTGAGCACACTGGAACTCGATACGGGCATCACCAAGGATGGCATCGTGGTGATTTCCCACGACGCGACGCTCAACCCCGACATTACGCGGACCAAGGACGGCAAGTGGCTAGAGCAGCGCGGACCGGCGATCCATGCGATGACCTTTGCCGAGCTGCAGCAGTACGACGTGGGCCGCCTCAAGCCGGGCACCAACTACGCCAAGAGCCTCCCGGAGCAGAAGGCGGTGGACGGTACGCGCATCCCAAAACTCGCGGATCTGTTTGCACTCGTCAAGAAAGCTGGCAACGACCAGGTCCGCTTCAACATCGAGACCAAGCTCTCACCCATGGTCCCCGGTGAAACCCTCGATCCCGAGACCTTCGCGAAGACGCTGGTCGAGGTGGTCCGGCAGGAAGGGATGGCCGCGCGCGTCACCATCCAGTCCTTCGATTGGCGCACCCTCCAGGTCGTGCAGCAGATCGCGCCGGAGATAGCGACGGCGTATCTGACCGCGCAGCAGAGCTTCCTCGACAATATCGCCGCCAACAAGTCGGGCGGGTCGCCGTGGACGGCGGGGATCCAGTATAAGGATCACGGTTCCGTCCCAAAGATGGTCAAGGCCGCAGGCGGCAACATCTGGTCGACATTCTTCGGCGATCTGACCGAGTTCAAGGTCAAAGAGGCGCACGGGCTGGGCCTCAAGGTGCTCGTGTGGACGGTGAACAATCCCGCGCAGATCAAGAAGATGCTCGACTTCGGTGTGGACGGCATCATCACCGACCGGCCGGATCTCGTGCGCAAGGAGATGGCCGAGCGGGGAATGGGGCTGCCGGCGTCGACGCCGATTACCCCCTGACTGGAGAAGGGAAAGGGACGATCAATCCGACGATCCCGAGGCCATCGAGTGGAGCGAGAAGTAAAGGGTAGGTGCAAAAGCAACTTATGGAGAGGTGGCCAGCAGCGGGTAAAGCGAGGGCGTCCTCCAACAGATGAGGCTGAGTGCCCCAAGGCGGCCTAACATGTCGCCGCATCCTCGATCGTAGGTGTGCTGCGCTCACGCCAGGAAATGCCCCCACTGGGCCGCCCCGATTCCAATCTGCCAGAGGCAGACAGGACCGGCCCGCGCTGAGCTCCGGGAGCAGGAGAACGCGTGCTGCCCCCGAGTCGGCACCGCAGAAGTCGGACTTGCAAATTAGAAGTCTCGCTTCTATAATGCATGCATGATCGAGCGCCGCTACGCGACACAGCTCCGGCGACTGCTGCGCCAGTTCCCTGCCGTCACGGTGTTGGGACCCCGGCAGTGCGGCAAGACCACGTTCATTCGCCAGGCGCTTTCCGGATGGACCTACCTCGACCTGGAGCGGCCCTCTGACGCCACCCCGCTGGCCGCCGACCCCGAGGCACGCCTCCAGCAACTGGGCGAGCAGGTCATCTTCGACGAGGCACAGCGCGTCCCCGAATTCTTCCCGGTCCTGCGGAGCGTCATTGACGCCCGGCGGACCCGAATGGGCCGCTTCGTGCTGCTCGGTTCCGCCTCGCCGTCGCTCATCCGAGACATCTCCGAATCCTTGGCGGGCCGGACGGCCCTCCTGGACCTTGCGCCTTTCCGGTGGGACGAGGTGGCCAGGCGACGGAATCCCCGGGAGCTCATGACCCTGTGGTTCCGGGGGGGCTTCCCGGATGCGTACCTGGAGCGGGACGGCCGGGCCCGGTGGACATGGCTGGAGTCCTATACCCGGACGTTCATCGAGCGGGACCTGGCCGCGCTGGGCATCGAGGTCTCCGGCGTCCAAATGCGGAAGCTGTGGACCATGCTGGCCCACTGCAACGGCGGGGTATGGAACGCCTCGCAGCTCGCCTCCTCGTTGGGGGTCAGCTACCACACGGTGAACCGGTACGTTGACATCCTGGAGCAGACATTCCTGGTCCGAAAACTGCCGCCGTTCTCCGCAAACGTCGGAAAGCGGCTCGTGAAGAGCCCCAAGGTCTATTTCCGGGACACGGGATTGCTGCACTACTTCCTGGGAATTCGGGACGAGCCGACCCTGGGGGTTCATCCTGCCCGAGGCTTGAGCTGGGAGGCGTTCCTCATCGATCAACTCATCTCGGCGTTTCAGCGCTCTGCGCCCGGCAGCCAGGCGTTCTTCTGGCGGACGGCCCAGGGCGAAGAAGTGGACTTGCTCATGGGCGTAGGGGGGAAGCCGGTGCCGTTCGAGATCAGGCTGCATTCCGCTCCGACTCCCCAGGAGGCGCAGGGCCTCCGTCGCTGTATGCAGGATCTTGGCTTGTCCCGTGGGTACTTGATCTACCCGGGACCCAGGAACTACTCGCTCGGTGGCGGCATTACCGCCTTGTCCGCAAGCGGCCTGCTCCGCCGTCCACAGGATGTCCGCCGGCTCTGAGCGCTGGCAGGCATGAAAGCGGTTCCGCCTCCCTCGTAACAAAGCCCCGACGAGGGGTAAAAAGGCCTTGACACTTTTTTTCTCAACGTGCTAGCTTGAGCCGCTTTTTTCCGGGCTTCGCGGTCGCATCGGGGCCTTCCTGGGGCCGGATTTTCGCAATCCCCTTCCCCATTCCCGTATTGGACGAGCGAGAGACCTTCATCCGTCGGACCCTGGTGGGCGCTCTCGTCGTGGGTGCGGCCGGGGGGATGGTCCTGTTGCTTTTCGGTCACGCCGGGTGGGCAGTCGCGTTCAGCCTGGGGGCGGCCGTCAGCCTCGGTAATTTTCATCTGATCACGCGCGCCGTGGGGCGCCTGGCGGATCCCAATCCCGCGCAGGCCTCCCGGCATCTCTGGAAGGG
>JACQXP010000343.1 GCA_016208645.1 Candidatus Methylomirabilota bacterium
AGGAGCATCCCGCCCAGGAGCGCGCCCGGGTAGTTGCCCGCCCCGCCCAGGACAATCACCAGGAACGACTTGAACGTGTAGACCTGTCCCATCTCGGGCTGGATGGCCACCATGACCGCCACCAGGCTCCCGCCAGCCGACGCCAGGGCCGACGCGATGCCGAAGGCGTAGAGGTGGATGCGGTGGACGTTGATCCCGCAGACCATGGCCACCTCGCTGCTCTGGGAGGTGGCGCGGATCGCCTTGCCGAGCTTGGTTTTCTGGAGGAAGCAGAAGGCGATGGCCGTGATCGCGACGGCGACGACGAATGCGATCAGGCGGGATTTGGACAGGGCGAAGGGGCCCACCAGAAAAGCGCCCGTCAGGAACTCCACCGAGCGCACGTCGGAGGTGAAGGCGAGCTGGGCCACGTTCACGAGGGCGATAGAGATCCCAAAGGTCAGGAGCAGTGAAGAGAGCTCCGGGGCGTCCACCACCCGGGTCACCAGGGTCCGCTGGAGGAGCATGCCGACGAAAAACATCAGCGGCAACGCGACCAGCAGCGAGAGGTAGGGGTTGAACCCCAAGAGCCGGAACCACCAGAAGGTGGTGTAGGCCCCCAACATCAGCAGCGTGCCGTGGGCGATGTTGATGACCCGCATGACCCCGTAGATGAGGGCCAGGCCCAGCGCCACCATGGAGTACAGCGCGCCGGCCAAGAGGCCCGAGATGATCACCTGACCGACCATGCTGGGGGTGATGGTTACACCCATGGGTGCTCCGGAAAGCACGGGCGCCCGCCGGGTACCCGGCGGGCGCCGTCCGCGTCCAATGTCAGTAGCTCACTCACCTACCGCTGGTTCCAAGGCGGTGCCGGGAATCTGGCCTTCCCCGCGGCCAGCTCATCCGGCCAGACGATCACCTTCTTGCCCTCCTGCCACTGGAACATGACCATCTTGTGGGAGACCTGGAACCCGTCCTGATCCACCTTGAACCCGCCATAGACGGTGTTGAAGTCCAATTTTAGGACGGCTTCCCGAATCTTCTCCCCATCCAGAGAGCCGGCGCGTTTGATGGCCTCCACGAGCGCCTGGCAGCCCCCGTAGCCGCCGGCCGAGTGATAGGAGAGATCCGCGCCGGGAAATTCCTTCTTGTAGGAGGCGTTGAACTCTTTGGCCCCGGGGTATGGCAGCTCCGGCTCCCACTGGCTCGCGCCGTACACGTACTCTGCGTTCTTCCCCAGGAGCTCGTAGAACTTCGGAAGGTCTCCGCCCACCGTCACCCCGTACATCTTGGGGTTCACGTTCAGTTCCTTCATCTGGCGCGTGATGGCCACGGCGTCGTCGAAGTAGGTGGCGGCGCCCAGCACGTCCGGGTTGGCCGCCCGGATCTTGGTCATGATTGCCGAGAAGTCGGTGTTCCCCTTGGGGTAGGCCTCGACGAAGACCACCTGAAGGCCCTTGTTCTTGGCCAGCTCAATGGTCCCCTGCACCGTCGCCTTGGGGAAGAGGGTATCCTCGTTGATGATGGCCACGGTCTTGAGCCCCCGCTTGGCCGCCATGTCAATGAGCCCTTCGAGGTACACTTCGGCCGGAGACTGCACCATGAAGGAGAACTTCCGGCCCTTCTTGAAGATGGAAGTGGTGGAGGCCATGGGGGCCACCAT
>JACQXP010000344.1 GCA_016208645.1 Candidatus Methylomirabilota bacterium
AGCTGGAGTTCTCTCGCCTGGCCCAGCAATTCGCCCACGGCGGATTGCAAATTTCAAACTGACAACCGACAATTGAAAACCGGTCAAGTCGGATTCTCGGTTGTCGGTTTCCAGTTGTCCGTTTGAAATTGCGCGTTCCCCCACGGCGCATCAGCGCCCGCGGGGAACGCGACGGGCCATCGCAAGAGCACCGCGGTTCCCGCGCCCTCTGCGCTTCGCACCTCGATGGCGCCGCGGTGGGAGCGGACGATGTCCTCGACAATGGGCATGCCCAGGCCGGTCCCGCCCCCTCGTTCCTTGGTGGAGAAGAACGGCTCGAAGATCTGCTCGAGCTGGTCGCGGGGCATCCCCCGTCCGGTGTCCGATACCACGAGGATCAGGAATGGCTCCACGGCGCGCCCCCGCTGGATGCGCGGTCGGCCATCAGGGCCCTCGGCGTCCGCCGGGCAGGCGGCCAGTCGCACCTGCCCACCAGGCAAGGTCGCATCCAGGGCGTTGGTCACCAGGTTCAAGAGGACCTGCTGGAGCTGGTCCGGATCCGCGAGGAGGGAGGGCAGCGCCTCCGGGGCCTGGACCTGCACGGTCACCTGCCGCTGGCGGGCCATGGGTTCCAGGAGTTCGACGGTCCGGGTGAGGATCGGTCCGACAGCCACCGGACGAAGCGTGGGGCGTCGCGGCCGGGTGTATTCCAGGAGCTGGCGGATGATGCCGCTGATCCGCTCGATCTGGCGCAGGATGGTGGCCACGTGCCGCGACAACGGGTGCTGCGTCGGGAGGCCCTTCTGGATGACCTCCGCGCGACCGGACACGATATTCAGCGGGGTCCCGATCTCGTGCGCCACCTCGCTGGCCAGCCGGCCGACGGCCGCCAGCTTCTGCGCCTGCTGTGCCTGTCGCTCCAATTCCAGGCGTGCCTGCGCCTCTGTCACGATCTGGGCCTGGGCGGCCTGGAGGCTCTCGGCCATCCGGTTGAACGCTGCCGCGAGCTGGCCGATCTCGTCGCGGCGCCTGAGGACGAGTCGCCGGCTCAGGTCGCCATGGCCGAAGGCCAGCGCCGTCCGCACCAGTTGCGCGACGGGCCGGCGAATGCTGACCCGGACGGTCAACCAGATGACCAGGGCGATGGTGAGGCTCAGCAGACTCAGCCGGAGGATCTGGTCATGGGTCGCCTCCTGGATCTGCCGCCGCACTCGCGTGGCCACGTGGACTACTTCCAGCACGCCGATGGTGGCGCCGCGCCGGGTCTTCAGGGGGAGGACCGCGTACGCCGCGGGGCGGGCCGGGATGTCGA
>JACQXP010000039.1 GCA_016208645.1 Candidatus Methylomirabilota bacterium
ATGGACATCCGGCGCTTGGGGTCGCGCTATGCCAGCCGTGCCTACACGTTGGACCGGTGCATGGAGGTGTACGAACACTACTACCTGATGAAGTTTCCCTTCGACGAGCACGAGCGGGCCCGGCCGTTGCGCACGAGTCCGGCGTACGACCGCCTGAAGGAACTGGGCTGCGTCTTCGGCGAGAAGGCCGGCTGGGAGCGGCCGAACTATTTCCGGTCGGGGGAACCGTGGCGGCAGGCGGTTCATGAGCAAACCGACTGGGGCCGGCCGGACTATTTCGAGGCGGTCGGCCGGGAGCACCTGGCCACGCGGGAGCGCGCCGGGCTGTTCGACGAGAGTTCCTTCAGCAAGCTGGAGGTGTCCGGCCCCGGCGCCTTCGGCCTGCTCCAGCGGCTGACCTCGAACGATCTGGACCGGGCAGTCGGCACGGTGACGTACACGTCGCTCCTCACCCGGCAGGGCGGGATCGAGTGCGATCTGACTGTCACGCGGCTCGCCCCCGACCGATTCCTGCTGATCACCGGGACGGCCTGGGGGCCGCATGACCTGGGCTGGATCCGGCTGCACATGCCCGCCGACGGGTCCGTGCAGGCCCGCGATGTGACCTCCAGCCTGGCGACCTTCGGGCTCTGGGGGCCGCGGGCGCGCGACATCCTGCGCCAGGTGACCCCGGACGATGTCTCCCACGAGGGGTTTCCCTACATGACGGCCCGGCAGATCGCGGTGGGGCGGGTGCCGGTCCTGGCCCTGCGGGTGACGTACGTGGGGGAGCTGGGCTGGGAACTCTACGTCCCGGCGGAGTACGGCCTGACCCTCTGGGACACGCTGTGGGAAGCGGGGAGACCCTTCGGGATGGCGGCCGCCGGGTACAAGGCAATTGATTCCATGCGCCTGGAGAAGGGCTACCGGGTCTGGGGCATTGACATCACCCCGGATGACAACCCGTACGAGGCGGGCCTCGGCATCTTCGTCAAGCTGGACAAGGGCGACTTCATCGGGCGGGAGGCGCTGCTACGCGTCAAGCAGGAGGGGATCAAGCGGAAGCTCTGCGCCCTCACGCTTCCCGGGGAGGCGGGCGTGATCTACGGCAACGAGCCGGTCCACGCCGACGGCGGCGTCGTGGGACGGGTGCGAAGCGGCGGCTTCGGCTATTCACTGGGGACGAACATCGCCTACGCCTACCTGCCCATAGAGCACGCCCGGCCCGGGACCCAGGTGACCGTCGAGATGTTCGGCGCGCACGTGCCGGCGCTGGTCCAGAAGGAGCCGCTCTTCGATCCGAAGAACGAGCGGGTCAAATGCTAGAGCGCATTACCAACGAACCTACATGATACCCTCCTCCCCCCTCCCACGAGGGAGAGAAAGCAACTCTAGATCCCTCGCCCCCAGAAGGGGGGGGTGAGGGGGCCGCTCCGAGGTTGGAAATCCTTCACGATTCCCGAGGATGCCAAAGTGGAAGGATCCATTTTGAGAATGTTCCCCTGGGAGTATGTACCCAGTGCGGAGAGAAATTCGTCGGGCCGGAGGTCGCAAAGGCCATTGATCAGGTTCTCCGAGAGAAGAAAAAGCCAACGACCATGGTTCAGGTCCCCGTGTATCAGTACGAAGCCGACGTCGTATGAGCCAGCATATGCGGTTTCTGGGGAGAACGTTGAGCGGCACCCCGCATCGTGACCCTGTATGAGCCGGAGGATGCCCCCGCGCCGACGCCCGGGATCCCCGCTGGACGTCTCAACGCGCTGTCGGGAGCCTGGCCTTCGTGGCCCGATAGATCGCTCGTCGCGGACGCCCGAAAAGTTCGTCCGTGACCTTGGAGAATCGGGCACTTAGCGCTTAAATGGTGTCCGGTACCGATTTAAGATGATCCAGGAGCTAGAGACGGTCGTCCTCACGCACGATGTGACCGAGCATGGCTTGAAGAGGGGCGATCTGAGGGCAGTCGTGCACTGGTACGCCGACCGTGGGGGATTCGAGGTTGAATTCGTCACGGCCGAGGGGAAAACGGTTGCGGTCTTAACCCTGACCGAAGCGGACATCCTATGGGCAGCGGATAAATTCTTCAGGCCAGGGAGTTCGGCTCGGCGTAGTCCGATCTCTCGGGTCAGATGATCGGCATGGCGGTATCGAGCAGAAGGAAGCGCGTGATGAGCGGGCTATTTCTGAAGTTCACCGTAGCAAACATCAGGGACCCAAGCCGGCAGCAAGAGGTTGAATTCTTGGTCGACACCGGAGCTACGAGGGCTTGGATATCGGCGGAGATAGCTCTGGCGGTGGGGGTAGAACCGGCCGGAACTGTGCCCCTGGAATTGGCGGATGGCAGCGTCATAGAGCGTCCCTATGGATTCTGCTTGTTTGTGTACAATGGCGAGACTGTGGCGGGAAATGTCGTCATCGGCCCGCCGGGGTGTGAACCGCTCCTTGGGACCCATGTGCTGCAGGATTTTCGACTGGTTGTTGATCTCGACCGCCATGAAGTGACTCGTCGCCGAGCGATGCGGGCAAAACGCGAGAAACCCCCGCCCTTCAGAGGGACAATTCAACATCCCCTCATCTACTGAGGAGATGTGGTGGGGGGCAAGTATTGGGATAGGAGTGCGTCATGGTGAGCTTCCTCGAGATCTGCCGGCGGGCGGCCACGGGGCCGATCGTGGCCCCCGACGACTTCGATATGGAGCGCCTGGTCCCGAACCTCCAGAAGGCCATCGCCCAGCACGGGCTGAAGGCGCCCCCCAAGGACGTGGTGATCCCCTGGGACGATGACCTGGCCGACCGGATCTTCCTGGCGGCCAAGGACTTCGTGGTGGAGACGGGGGTGTACTGCCCGGACACCAACCGCGTCATCTCCTTCACCCGGGACGAGCTGGAGGAGGCGATCCACTTCGCCCCGCGGGAATGCTGGCTGGGCGAGGGGAAGGACCGGGCCGCCATGCGCCCGCGCCGGCCCGAAGATCCCCAGATCCCCTGGTGCCACGTGGGCGGCGGCATCCCCGTGAGTTCCGACGAGATCGCCTCGGCGGTGGTGGAGGGATACGCGCGCATCCCCCACGCCGATTCGATGAGCATCCCGGCCCTCACCCAGATTCGCGGGCTGACGGTCCAGGCAGGCACGCCGTCGGAGATCTATGCCGCCATCCAGTCCGTCCGCCTCGGGCGGGACTCCATGCGGCGCGCCGGACGACCGGGACTCCCCATCATTAATCTTCTGTCCACCTCGGCCTCGCCCATGGGGGTGCTGGCCATCACGAACTCCGACCACGGCATCCGGCCGTCCGACGGCTGGCTGATCGTGTCGCTCACGGAATTCAAGCTGGACTACAACGTCCTGAACAAGACCGCCGCCGTCCTGGCCTACGGGGGCAACGTCGGCTTCGCGGCCGGGGCCATCTACGGCGGGTTTGCGGGCGGCGTCATGGGATCGGCCGTGGTCAACGCGGCCTACATCATGGTGGCGCCGCTCATCGTGAGCGCCACCTATCACCTGTTGTATTCGCTCCACATCAACCAGTCCAACTCCACGGCGCGGGAGCTGCTCACCAGCGTGGCCCTGGGGTGCCAGGCGGTGAGCCGCAACATGGCCTTTCCGTACTTCGACCTGGGATACGCCGCCGCCGGCACCTGCACGCGGCAACTGTACGATGAGACGGCGGCGCGCATCATCGCCGACGTGGTCTCGGGGGCCAACATCGAAACCGTGCACCCGGCCAAAGGCATTCTCATGGACAACTACAGCCCCATGGAGATGCGCTTCGCCTGCGAGGTGGCCCACGCCGCCGCCGGGGTGAGCCGGCGCGACGCCAACGAGATGGTCAAGGAGCTTTTGGCCCGGTACGAGCCGCACCTGGCGAAGCCGCCGGAGGGGAAGCGCTTCCAGGATTGCTACAACCTGGACACGCTGGAGCCGGACCCGGAGCACTTCGACATCTACGCCGAGGCCAAGGAGCACATGCGCAAGCTGGGCCTGAAGCTGCGGTAAGAGACAAAGCAACCGCCAATGAACGCAAATGAACGCAAATGGGCTGTGGCTCAGAAAAAGAACTGAGATAGACGCCAACGCAACCGCAGAGGAACGCAACCGCAAATAAACGCGAATGAACGCGAATGGCATGGGGCTTCACAGGGGGTTTGATTAGCGTGTATTTGCTTTCATTTGCGGTTCCATAGGGGGTCTTGATGGAACGTGCGGAGATTCTGGAGGGACTGAAGCAGGCGGTCCTGGCCTATGACGTGGAGGGGGGGAAGGGCCTCACCCGCCAGGCGCTGGACTCTGGCCTGAGCCCATTGGAGGCCATTGACGAGGGGCTGTCCAGGGGAATCCGAATCATCGGCGACAAGTTCCAGACCATGGAGATCTTTCTGCCGGAACTCATGATGGCGGCCAAGGTCTTCCTGGAGGCCATGAAGATCCTGGAGCCGGCCATCCTGGCCCTGGGCGAAGGACGACCGAGGCGCGGCGTCGCCGTCATCGGGACGGTGAAGGGGGATGTCCACTCCATCGGCAAGGACCTGTACGGCACCTTGCTCAAGGTGTCCGGGTTCGAGGTCCACAACCTGGGGGTGAACGTCCACCCGGGCAAGTTCATCGAGAAGGCGATAGAGACCGGGGCCGACATCGTGGGTCTCTCGGCGCTGATGACGACCACCATGCCAGGCATGCGGGAGGTCGTCGAGTTCTTCCAGGCCAAGGGCATCCGGGAGAGGCATACCATCCTGGTGGGCGGGGGTCCGGTCACGGAGACGTTCTGCAAGAAGATCCAGGCGGACGGCTATGGTGAAACGGCACAGGACGGGGTGGAGCTAGCAACTGAATTTGTTCAGCGGCGGCGCGCTATAACCCAATAACAGCATTCGGCTGTTCGGTGGTTCGGGCGTTCGGCTGTTCCTCTGAGAGAGAACCACCGAACCCTCGAACCCCGCTCCGGAGCGGGGAACTACCGAACGCTTTGAGGTGAATGCTGGGTAGATCGATAGAGCTGACACTGGACCGGCCGCACGTGGCGCCGGATCTGATCCTGCGGCTGCAGAAGTACAAGAAGCTCGAAGCCGTGCCGGCGCAGGTGAGAGAGGCGGCGCAGGCGATGGCGGCGCTGGCCGAGACCCTGGTGGAGCCGGAGGGGCGGCTCCTGCATCTGCCCGTGCGACGCGTCGAGGCGGAGGGCGCCGTCATTGTATCAGACGGCGTCCGGTTTCAGAGCCGGGCATTGGCCCGCCTGCTCGGGGGCGCGACAGAGATCTTCCTGATCCTGCTCACGCTCGGGCCCAAGCTGGAAAATCGGGCCCAGGCGCTGATGGGCGAGGAGCAGTTCCTGGAGGCGCTCCTCCTGGACACCGCCGGGTGGGCAGCCATGGATGCGCTGGCCAAGACATTGCGGGGGCGCCTGTCGGCCGAGGCCAGGGCCCGAGGAATGCTCCTCACCCACCGGATGGCGCCCGGCTATGCCGATTGGGGATTGGAGGAACAGCGCGCCCTGTTCTCGGCCTTCGGCGAGGACACCCTGCCGGTCCAGTTGACCGAGGCCTGCGTGATGCTTCCGCGGAAATCCATCTCGGGCATTTACGGCTTAATCCCAGCGACAACTACGGCATAAACCTTCACCGCCAAGATCGCCAAGGTCGCAAAGAAATGCCAGTCTTCAACCGGTCTTTCTGTGATGAGCGGACATCGGGTGACGGTCACGTTTGCGCCGGACGGACAGCAGGTCTTGGTTCCGGCGGGAACGACCCTGCTCCGGGCCGCCCAGCAGACCGGGCGAGACATCGCCGCGACGTGCGGCGCCCGGGGGCGATGCCGCCCGGATGCGGCCGGGTATTTTCTTCTCAGTCGCCAAGGGCGCCAAAATCACGCGGCAATCGGGCAACTTGGAACCCCTATTTGCCAAGTTGCCGGATCGCCTGATCGTCAGACCTGAGCATTGGCGATCTTGGCGGTGAAAGGTCTTGGATGAGCGGACATCGGGTGACGGTCACGTTTGCGCCGGACGGACAGCAGGTCTTGGTTCCGGCGGGAACGACCCTGCTCCGGGCCGCCCAGCAGACCGGGCGAGACATCGCCGCGACGTGCGGCGCCCGGGGGCGATGCCGGGCACGGTCCCCCCTGCCGGATTGGCCGATCGGATCCAGCTCGGCGAGGACGAGGTCCGGGAGCGGTATCGCCTCGCCTGCCAAACCGCGGTGGCCGACGACCTGACGGTCCTGATTGCCCCGGCCCTGGAGGAGGGGGCGTTTCAGATCCTGGCGGGGACAGGAGATCTGCGATCCGCGACAGGCTGCTCCCTGGATTCGGGAGTCCGGAAGATCTTCGTGCGTCCGCAGCCGCCGTCCCGGGAGGACCACCAGTCCTCGGACCTGGAGGAGCTGCTGCGCGAGGTGGCTGAGCCCGTGACGGAGGTACCGCTCCAGGTGCTCCGGACCATTCCGTCCCTCCTGCGGTCCGCCTCCGACGGTCTCACCCTCACGCGCTTCGACCAAGGGCTCCTGGCGCTGGAGGCAGGGGATACCAGCGCCCAGTCCTATGGGATGGCCTTCGACATCGGGACAACCACGGTGGTCGGGTATCTGGTGGATCTCTCGGGGGGCGAGGTGCTGGATACCGCCTCCAGCCTGAATCCCCAGTCCGCCTTTGGGGGAGACCTGATGTCCCGGATCGCCTTCGCGCAGGAGGGCCCGTCCAATGCCCGGCAGCTTCACGCGCGAATCCTCCAGCTCTTGAGCGGGCAGATCGAGGAGGTATGCGACAAGGCCGGCGTGAGCCGCGACCAGATCTACAAGGTGGTGGCGGTCGGGAACACGGCCATGCACCACCTGTTGCTGGGCATTGATCCCACCTACGTCGGCCAGGCGCCCTACGCGCCCAGCGTGCGGCGCAGCCTCCGGGTGACGGCACGGGAGCTTGGCCTCCGGGTCCACCCCAACGCCCCGGTGTTTCTCTTGCCCCTGGTGGCGGGCTTCGTGGGTGCGGATACCGTCGGAATGGTGCTGTCCACGCGGATCTACGAGAGCCGGGGGACGCGGATAGCCGTGGACATCGGCACGAATGGCGAGGTGGTCATCGGATCGCGGTAGGGTCTCACCGCCTGCTCAGCGCCGGCCGGGCCGGCCCTGGAGGGCGCCCAGATCCAGTGCGGCATGCGCGGCGCCCACGGGGCCATTGACCGGGTCTGGATGGATCGGGACGTGGCGTACCACGTGATCGGCGATGGGCCCCCGCTGGGCGTGTGCGGGTCCGGCCTGCTGGATGCCATCGCGGGGATGCTCGATGCGGGCGTCCTGGACGCCTCGGGCCGGCTGCATCCCGAGCCACCGGGCCGAGTGACAGACGGCCTGCGCCGCCGCGTGACCGCGCTGCCCGGCGGGATGCCCGCGTTCGTCCTGGCGTTGGGCGCCGAGACGGCAGCCGGCAAGGACATCCTGCTGACGCAGGCGGACATCCGGCAAGTTCAGTTGGCCAAGGGGGCCATCAAGAGCGGGATCGCCATGCTCCAGCGTCTTCGCGAGGCGCCGGATGGACGGATCGAGGAACTGATGCTGGCGGGCGGATTCGGCAATTACCTGAATATCCGGAGCGCCATCCGGATCGGCCTCATCCCGAGTCTGCCGCAGGATCGGGTCAGCTACGTGGGGAATGCTGCCGCCCTGGGAGCACAGATGGCGTTGGTCTCCGAGACAGAGCGCCGGCGTGCGGACGATCTGGCGCGCCAGATCCGGCATATCTCCCTGGCAGACCACCCGGACTTCCAGGATGTCTTCCTGGAGGCGGTGACGTTTCCCGAGGCAGAGCGATAAATCTCACGCCGATGGAACCGCAGATGAACGCAGATTCAGACCGGGGGCACCATACGGCGAAGGCCAGCGGATCTTCGATTACGCGGGGGCGGGTTCGGGGCCGGTGATGGGGAAGTCCAGGGTGATTTTCCCCAGCTCGGGGATCGGGATGCGGCCCTTCATGCCGATGATCTCGATGCCGTAGAGGCGGCCCTGCTCGTCCAGATCCACCAACAGGCCCTCCTCCACCTTCCGGGTCCGGGCCGACGTGCCGTCCTGGAACTTGATGTAGAGGGCATCGGCCTTGGCATCGTAGCTGATCTTCATGCGGGTGGTTCCTGCCAGTAGGCGGTGATGACCTGGATGTGGGTGCGGTGCCGCCAGAAGATGATCTCCAGCGTCCGCTTGTCCACCTGCTTCCGCGCGAGCCAGCGCTTCTCGAAGCTGGGGCCGAGGTAGTCCGGGGCGTCCAGCGTCGCCTGGATCTCGCTCTCGAGAATGCCCCGGTCCAGCATGCGCGCCAGGGCGTTGTTGGTGAACTCGACCTTCATGGCGTTACCCGGCCCCATGAGGACGATGCGAGCAGATCACGGGCGATCCCTCGCGGCTTCAAGGATGAGCGTCCCTCCTGCCGGGGAGGGAGTCTAGCACGTCTCGACCGGTCCAGGGAAGGGCCTGACGCCGGCGTGCCTTTGCCCGGCCTCCTTGTCGTGGTATAAGAAGCCCGGTCCACTACAAGCGCTCCAGGAAGCGAGCCCAGGCGTCGAAGTACGGCTGGCCCCCCACGATGTAGGTGTCGTTGTGGCGGGCCCCGCGGATCTGGTAAAAGGTCTTGGGCTCGCTGGCCGCGTCGAAGAGGCGGCGGCCCTGCTCGTAGGGGACCACATCATCGCGGTCCCCGTGCAGGACGAGGAGAGGCACCCGGATCTCCCGAATCTTGCTCAGCGAGTCATACTTGGTCCGCAGCAGGCCGCCCACCGGCAGGAACGGCAGGCTGGCGCGGGCCATGTCCCCGATGGAGGTGAAGGGCGTCTCCAGGATCAGGCCGGCCGGCGGATGGTGCCGGGCGGCCTCCACCGCGATGGCGGCCCCCAGGGACCGGCCGAAGTAGATCAGCCGGGTCCGGGCCAGATCCTGTCGGCCCCTCAGGTAGGCCAGGGCCCCGTCGGCGTCGCGGTAGGTCGCCTCTTCCGACAGGTCGGAATGGCCTCCGGCACTTCGGCCGTAGCCGCGATAATCGAAGATGAAGATATTGAGGCGCAATAGCCGGTGCAGGTGCTTGATGTTGTCCACCCGGTGGCTGATGTTGCCCGCGTTGCCGTGGAACCAGACTAGGGTGAACCGGGCATCCGGTGCGGGGACCAGCCAGCCGTGAAGCCTGACGCCATCTCCGGCCGAAAACCAGACGTCCTCGTAGGCGATCCCCTCGCTCCGCGGGGTCATCTCGATGGCCCGTTCCGGGACGTAGATGAGATATTTCTCCAGGCCCAGGAACATACCCGTCCCCAGAATGCCCGCCAGGAGCAGCGGGACGCGCCAGGCCATCGTCCGTAACGGGGGAGTCATGAGTTCTCCCCACAGCATGCCAGAGCGGCCCACGGGCGGCAAGGGATAAACGTTCCAGTCTCCGCTGAACCTCGCGACGAACGATTATGGCAATGCACCCCGCCGAGACCCCACCGCCGTGCCGTCTCGACTTTGCCCGGCTGGTCAGCCAGCCCGAGACCGCGGTTGACCTTGCCAAGGCCGCGCTCCTCATCGCCAAGGAAGAGTACCCGTCGCTCGAGGTGGATCGGTACCTCTCCCATCTTGACGGCATGGCCGCCGAGGTCCGGGATCGCGTCTGCTGTGCGGAGGATCCCCACCGGCTGATCGCCGGCATCGGCGACTACCTGTTTCGCGAGCAGGGGTTCCGCGGCAACGCCGACGATTACTACAACCCGCGGAACAGTTTCCTGAACGACGTCCTGGACCGGCGGACCGGCATCCCCATCACGCTGTCCACGGTGTACATGGAAGTGGGCCGGCGCCTCGGCGTCCGTTTGCACGGCGTGGGCATGCCCGGGCACTTCCTGGTCAAGTACGTCGGACCGGACGAGGAGATCGTGGTTGACCCCTTCAGCGGGGGGGCGATCCTGTCGCCGGCCGACTGCCAGCGTATCCTGGACCGGATCTACGAGGGGAAGCTGGCCTTCGAGCCGCGCTTTCTCGCGGCCCTCGGGACCCGCCAGATCCTGGCCCGGATGCTCAACAACCTCAAGGCGATCTACTTCGGGACCCAGTCCTACGCCAAGGCCCTGAGCGTGGTGGAGCGCCTGTTGATCCTGGAACCGGAGGCCCCCACCGGGATCCGCGATCGTGGATTGCTGCTGTCCCAGCTCAAGCGATACCCGGAGGCGATGAACGAGCTGCAACAGTACCTGAAGCTGGCGCCGGCGGCCGAGGATGCCCAGGCGATCCGGGACCACCTGCGCTCCATCCGGCAGCGCGCGGCGTCGCTGAACTGAGCAAAACGCATGCAACCGCAAATGAACGCCAATACACGCGAATGGGAGAGCGGGTGAAGATCTACACGAAGACGGGGGACAAGGGAGAGACGGGGCTGCTCGGCGCTGCGCGGGTGCGGAAGAATGCCCTGCGGGTCGAGGCCTACGGCGAGGTGGACGAACTGAACGCCAGCCTCGGCTTCACCTGCGCGGCGCTCGCCGACCGGGAGTTGGCGGGGCTGCTCGTGGATATCCAGCGGGATCTCTTCGCCGTGGGGGCGCAGCTCGCCGATGTCCGGAAGGGCAAGGCGAAGGCAATGGAGAAGGCCGCCCTCCCCGAGCAGAAGGTGGCCGACCTGGAGCGGACCATTGACCGGATCGAAGAGCAACTCCCACCGCTGAAAACCTTCATCCTCCAGGGGGGCTGCGAGGCGGGAGCGCGGCTGCACCTGGCCCGGACCGTCTGCCGGCGGGCCGAGCGGCGGATCGCAGCCCTGGCGGAGAAGGAAAAAGTCTCACCCACCCTCCTGGCGTACATGAACCGGCTGTCGGATCTCCTCTTCGTCCTGGCGCGGCTGGTGAACCATCGCGCCGGCACGCCGGAGATCGCCTGGTGAGGGGCTCCTGATGGAGGTGCGCCGGCCGGAAGACGAACAGGTCCCGCTCCTCCTCCGGGTCGGGCTGGGTGTGGTGTGGGTCTATGAGGGCCTGGTCCCCAAGCTCCTCGCCCCGAGCCCTGATCTCCTGTCGCTGGTGGCCCGCCTTCAGCCGCTGCCTGGGAACCCCGGGGCCTTCCTCAGAGCCGCGGGCGTGTTCGAGATCCTGCTGGGCCTTCTCCTGATCCGGGGATGGATGGTCCGATCGGTTGCGGCCGTCCAGTGCGCGCTCCTCGTCATGATCACCATCGGCATCGGGCTCGCCGCGCCGCATGCCCTGGTCCATCCGGCGGGGGCGGCCTCCAAGAATGTGGCCCTCCTGGCAGCCAGCCTGTGCCTCGTGTTTCTGGGCAGCGGGCGGGACGTTCCCTCCCGCACCTCCTGGCGGGACCGCGCCGTTCCCCTGATCCTCCGCCTGGGCCTGGGGTTCATGTGGATCTACGAAGGCGTTGTCCCCAAGTGGCTCTTCCTCAGCCCGGCCGGGATCGAGATCGTCGCCCGCACGGGGCTGGTGCCATTCCACATCCCGGCGTTCCTGAAGCTGCTGGGAGTCGCGGAAGCGGCGCTGGGCTTCACGATCCTGGCCGGGCTGTGGGTTCGCGGAATGGCCGTCCTCCAGGCGGGGCTGCTCGGCGCCTTCACGGCGATCCTCGGTTGGACCTCGCCTGCCACCCTGGCGGACCCCCTGGGAAGCCTGTCGAAGAATCTGGGCTTGCTGGGCGGAGCCCTGGCCCTCTACCGGACGGGGAGTGGTCCGTGGGCGGTGGGGGCGTGGCTCGCGCCGAGCCCCACCTGGCGGCGATGGCTGCTGCTGATCAGCCTCCAGTGGAATCGCCTGATCGAGATTGCGGCCGCGGAGGTCTACCGGGTGCAGGCCCGGGCCGCGGTGGATCCCAACACGCACGGCCTCCTGGAGAAGCTCGCGCTGGACGAGGTGAATCACGGCCAGGATCTGGCCTCCCTGATCCGCCGACATGGGGGCCGACCCGTTCCCGTGGCCCCGATGTGCAGGGCCCTGGGATGGATCGCTGGAGGTCTCACGGTCATTCTCGGCACGCGGGCGTCGCTCCGTCTTGACCTGTGGCTGGAGGAGCGCGGGACGTCCCTGTACCCCTGGAGCGCGGGGCTGCTCCCGCCAGAGGCCGGGATCACCGCCCGGTCTCTGCTGGCCATGCAGAACCAGGAGGCGCAGCACGTGCACCTGCTGCGCGATCACCTGCGGGCCATGCGGGCGGCGAGCAGGAAACGGCGATAAGGGAGCGGCCATGCGTCTGCTACAAGATCGTGTCGCCCTGGTCACGGGTGGGAGCCGGGGCATCGGCAAGGCCATCGCCAGGGCCCTGGCAGAGCAGGGGGCGAAGGTGGCCATCTGCTCCCGCGACGCCGAGGCGGTGCGCCAGGCCGCCGATGAGATCTCGCCGGGCGGCGGACGGGTCCTGGCGTTCCAGGCGGACGTCGCAGAGAAGGCCGATGTTCGCGCCCTGGTGCGGGGGATCGTCTCACGATGGGGGCAGATCCACGTCCTGGTCAACAATGCCGGGATCAACGCCCGGATCCCCATTGATGCCGAGGACGAGGCCCGCTGGATCCAGATCCTGACCGTGAACGTGGTGGGCGCCTACTATGTGACCCGCGAGGTCTTGCGATCCATGCCCAACCACGACGGCGGGCGGGTCATCAATATCTCCTCCGTCCTGGGACGGTTCGGCGTGCCCGCCTACACGGCCTACTGCACCGCGAAGCATGGCATCATCGGCTTCACGCGGGCGCTGGCCTTGGAGGTGGTGGGGCGGGGCATCACGGTGAATGCCATCTGCCCGGGGTGGGTCGAGACGGACATGGCGCACCTCGGGATGCAGGAGACGGCCGCGGCCCTGGGCATGGGCCCCGAGGAATTTCGCAAGCAGGCTCTGGCCATGGTCCCGATCCAGCGCATCCTGGACCCGAAGGAAGTCGCTGACCTCGCCGTGTACCTGGCCTCGGATGCGGCGGTCGGGATGACCGGGCAGGCGATCAATATCTGCGGTGGGCAGATCATGTCCTGACTGCCCACCGTGGCTCTGCGGCGGGCAGGTGATGTCCTGACCGCCGAGCCGCGAGCCGAGAGCCGCGAGCCGAGAGTGAAAGACATGGCGATGCTGAGTCCATTTGCAGAACAGGAGAAAGCGCGCGGGGCCGTGCTGGCCGAGCGCTTCGGCGTTCTGGTGCCGGAACACTACGGCGATCCCGCAGGGGAGTACGAGGCGGTCCGCAAGGGCGTGGGCCTGGTGGACATGTCCTGGCGCGGGGTCATCGAGCTGACCGGCACCGACCGGATCCGGTGGCTGAACGGCCAGATCACCAACGACGTGAAGGACCTGAAGGCCGGCGAGGGCACGCTGGCCGCGGTCCTGAACGTCAAGGGTCACATCCTGGCCGACCTGGCGGTGTACGGGCTTTCGGACTCGGTGTGGATTGACCTGAGCCGGGATCGGGCGCAGATCGTGCGGGACGCTTTCGACCGCTACATCGTCGCCGACGATGTGGTGGCCGAGAATGCGAGTGATCGCTACGCCCATCTCATGGTCGTGGGTCCCGAGGCGCAGCCTTTCATGGTGGAGGCCGCGGGGGCCGGGATGGCGGATCTCCCCGCGTGGCATCACGCCCAGGCTTCGCTGGGGTCTTCTCCGGCGCGGATTATCGCCAGCCGGTGGTTGGGGATGCCCGGGCATGACGTGATCGTTCCCGCGGCTGCGGCCGGCGAGGTGTGGGAGGCCCTGATGAATCTGGGTGCGGGCCGCGGCCTTTGTCCCGTCGGCATGGCGGCGCTGGAGATCCTGCGCGTGGAGGCCGGTTGGCCTTGGTTCGGGGTGGATTTCGACGAGGGGAACCTGCTGATGGAGTCCCTGACGCGGGACCACGTCAGCTTCACCAAGGGATGCTACATCGGCCAGGAGGTCGTGATCCGGGTCGAGCACCAGGGTCACGTGAACAAGAGGCTCTGCGGCCTCCGGGTCGCCGGCGAGGCCGTGCCGCCCGTCGGCGCCGGCGTCCAGTCGGGCGAACGCACGGTAGGGACCGTGACCAGCGCGGTCCGGTCGCCCATGCTGGGCCGGGTCATTGCCCTCGGCTACGTCCGCCGCGACTTCTGGGACCCGGGCACGAAACTGCGCATCGTCTGGGGTGAGCAATCCCTCGAGGCCGAGGTCGCTCCCCCCCCGTTCATTTCCGAGGGCCTCTAGCTGTCTCGCCTCGGGAATTTTTGCGCATCTGCGTTTATTTGCGTTCATTTGCGGTTGCATCATCTGTGGTTGCAAAGGAGGTCGTCATGCCACTACGGACACCGGAGCAGTATCGGGCCAGCCTGAAAGACGGGCGGACGGTCTACTACAAAGGGGAGCGGGTCCCGGACGTCACGGAGAACCCGGTGATCCAGGTGGCCATCGAGCACGCCAGCATTGACTACCGCATGGCCGAGGACCCGGCGTGGAAGGACCTGGCGACCGCAACGGACGAGAACGCGGGCCAGCGGATCAGCCGGTACTACAAGCTTCCCAGGAACAGCGACGACCTCTTGAAGCGCAGCGCCCTCATCGAGCAGGCCACCCGGCTGGGACGGACCCTGGTCGTCCTGATCAAGGAGATCGGGACGGACGCCCTCTTCGCCCTGCACATCCTGGCCCACCAGATGGACGGGAAACTCGGGACGAAGTACCTGGAGCGGGTGCGCCGCTATCATGCCTACTGCCGGGACAACGATCTGGCGCTGGCCGTGGCCCAGACCGACGTGAAGGGCGACCGCAGCCTCGCCCCCTCGGAGCAGGCGGACCCCGACTCCTACGTCCACATCGTGGGCGAAAGCGCGGACGGGATCACCGTCCGGGGGGCCAAGGTGCACACCTCGGTCTCCACGAACGCCAACGAGATCATCGTCCTGCCGACCCGGGCCCTGGGGGAGAAGGACCGGGACTACGCCGTGAGCTTCGCCGTTCCTGCGAATGCCAGGGGATTGAAATTGATTGCGGCGCCCTACGGCGCGGCGCGGATGGACGTCTTCGACCATCCCATCAGCGGCCAGCACCGGATGATGGAGACCCTGACGGTCTTCGACGACGTCCTGGTTCCGTGGGACCGGGTCTTCCTGAAGGGTGAGTGGCAATACGCCGGGCCGCTGGCCCTGACCTTTGTGGAGTTCCACCGGTTCACGGCCGTCTCGTACAAATTGCCCCTGGTGGACCTGCTCGTGGGCTGCGCCCGCCTGATGGCAGAGTACAACGGCCTGGAGCGCGTCTCCCACGTCCGGGACAAGATGATCCACCTGATCGGCTACGGCGAGACGCTGCGGGCCCTGACCCACATGGCCGCATTGCAGTGCAAGATGGTGGAGCCGGGCATCGCCGTCCCCAACCAGATGCTGGTCAACATCGCCAAACATCACTTCGCCAGCCACTATCATCAGGCGGTACAGTGGGTCCAGGATATCAGTGGCGGCCTGGTGGTCACGGGGCCGTCGGGCCGGGACCTCAAGAGTCCGGAGATCGGCGGCTACGTCAAGAAGTACCTGGCAGGGAAGAAGGGCGTCTCCGGGGACAAGCGGTTGCAGGCCTTCAAGATGGTTCGGGACCTCACGGCCTCGGACTTCGGCGGCTACCAGGAGGTCCTGGCCGTGCACGCGGAGGGGTCCATCGAGGCGGAGAAGCTGGCCATCTTCCGCTCGTACGACTCGAAGTCCGCGTACGAGTACGCCAAGTGGGTGGCCGGGATCCAGGATTGACGGGGGCCGGGGGGTGGGGACGTGAGCGCAGTTCGAATGATCAGGTCCGGGTGGTTCATAGTGCCAATACTCGCAACGCTGGTCCTCACCGGCCCACAGGCACAATTCTCGGCTGGCGAGGCGGCCTGCGTCCCTACTGCCCCGGACTCCCTGGGACCTTTCTACACGCCGAATGGTCCGGAACGGTCGAGCACCGGTAAGGGCCTCGTCGTGCTACTTCGGCCGTCCGCCGCACGTGCACGTCCGGGTGACTGCCCCCGGGCACCGCACGCTCGTCACCCAGCTCTATCCCACGCCGGGCCAGACCACGCTCGCCGCCGACTTCGTCCTGATCCGCGACTGACCACCGGCCCGCGATCCGAGCTGTCAGCGGACAACACTAGCCATCTTCGGCTCCTGCAGAGCCTCTCGGGGACAAGGGGCGTCCAGCTTGACAGGCATGGGCCGGGATGGGAGACTCGCCTCCACTTACCGCGGGGGCGCCGTGGCGGACACCTGCTGGATTGCATCCGGCCTGGGCGCCGACGGAGAGGGTTTGCTCTCTCGGAGGCGAGTTCGGCCAAAGGCGTGCCGGTCAGGGGAGAGAAAATGCTCCTGAACCTACCCAGCCGGCTCGCCGGGACCACGCCATGAGCCTGGAATCCATGGGGGCCATCCATGCCGGTGGGCAGGACTCGGGGGGAATCCCGCCTCCCACCAGAATCCGCATTCTCGTCGTGGACGACGAGGCGCTGCAGCGCCAGGTCTTATGCGACCTCCTGGTTGCAGAAGGATACGAAGTGGCCACGGCCGCGAGCGGGGTCGAGGCCCTCGCCCAGGTACTCGAGGCTCCGCCGGATTGCGTCCTCCTCGACGTCTTGATGCCCGGCATGGATGGCTATGAGATCTGCCGGCGGCTCAAGAGCGATCTCCGGACCGTTTTCATTCCCGTCGTTATCGTGACGGTCCTCAGGCGCCTCGAGGACAAGGTGAAAGGCATCGAGGCCGGCGCGGATGACTTCCTGTTGAAGCCGGTCAACCCCCTGGAGCTCCTCGCCCGTGTTCGGGCCTCTCTCCGTCTCAAACACCTGACCGACGAACTCGACCACGCCGAGGGGATCCTCGCTATGCTGGCGGCGGCCGTGGAGGCCCGGGACCCGTTCCTCGTGGGGCACTGCGAGCGCCTGGCCACCTCGGCCCTGGAACTGGGACGGGCCGTGGGCATTGACTCCGAGGGGCTGGCGGCCCTCCGGCGCGGAGGCCTTCTCCACGACCTTGGGAAGATCGCCGTCCCCGACGCCATCCTACTGAAAGGGAGCCCGCTAACCCCGGCAGAGCAGGCGGTCATGATGGAGCACGTGCTTGTTGGGGAGCGGATCTGCCAACCCCTCAGGTCCCTCCGACCCGTCCTCCCTATCATTCGCTCCCACCACGAACGATGGGACGGCAGCGGCTATCCCGACGGCCTTCGAGGGGAGGCCATCCCGCTCCTCGCCCGGATCCTCCAGATCGCCGACATCTACGATGCCCTTCGGACCCCGCGCCCCTACCGCGTCGGACTGCCCCCCACAGAGGCTGCAACGGTCCTCAGGGAGGAGACGGCACGCGGATGGCGGGACCCCCGGCTGGTGGAGGTCTTCGTGGCCCTCCCCGCGGTGGGGCTGCAGTGAGTCCTGGGCGGGCATTCCTCGGACCACCTCGCCGGCCCCCTACAGGCGGCCTCTATCCCCAACGGGCAGGAACTGGATTGTCTTAGAGTCAAATTGTCCGGCCCGACTTCGCCGACTTCGCTTGACGCGGCTGGTCGTGTCTGGTAATTTGCGCCGGTAGCATTCTTTCGCCATGTTCCCCGGACCGACCCTGCCTTGACGGGGCCCTCTCACACGGAGCTTCCATGACCGACGCAGCCACCCTGATTCCAAAACTGCTCACGGCCCTGGACTTCGCCGCGCGGCAGGTGCGGGGCACCGTCGAGCGCTACCCGGACTTCTACCCGATGTACACCCGGGCCGGGCGGTGGAAACACGAGGGAGAGGCCTGGACCCACTGGTGCGACGGGTTCCTGCCGGGCATCCTGTGGTTGCTCCACCGGCACACGGGGGAGGCCTGGCTCCGCCAGGAGGCGGAACGGTATTCGCGGCCGCTGGAGCCGCGCCAGCACGACCGGGACGTCCACGACCTCGGCTTCATCTTCATGTCCACGTACCATCACTGGTACCGTCTCACCCGCGAGCCGGCCCTGCGGGACGTCCTGATCCAGGCGGGACGGACCATGGGCCTGCGGTTCAAGGAGCGGGGCAGGTATCTCTCCTCCTTCATCGGCCCCCAGTCGGTGTTCATTGACATCATGATGAACGTCGGGATCATCTTCTATGCCGCGCGGGAGACTCAGGACCGGGCGCTCCACCAGGTGGCCGTGGACCACTGCCTGACCACCCGCAGGGTGCTGGTCCGCGGGGACGGCTCCACGGCCCACGAGGGGATCTTCGACCTCACGACGGGGGAGTTCCTCCGCCAGAGCACCCAGCAGGGGTACCGCGGGGACTCCTGCTGGTCCCGGGGCCTCACCTGGTCGCTCTACGGCTTCGGGATCGCATATCGCTACACCCGGGACCGGCGCTTCCTGGAGACGGCGGAGCTGAACGCGGACTTTTACATCGAGCACACGCCGCCCCACGGAGTGCCCCCCTGGGATTACGACGCGCCCGCGGACCAGCGGAAGCAACCCGACAGCAGTGCGGCGGCCATCGCCGCCTCGGGCCTCCTGGATCTCGCCGAGTTCTCCGCCTCGCGCGCCAGGGCGCGCCTCTACCGCGATACTGCCCTCCGGATTCTGGACACACTGACGGGGGAGGAATACCTGGCCCACGCCACGCCGGGCTGGGAGGGGATCCTGAAACGTGGCGTGTACCACATCCACAAGGGCCTGGGCGTCGACGAGTCGGTGATGTGGGGCGAATACTTCTTCGTCGAGGCCCTGACAAAGGCCTTAACGTTGCTCGCCGCCTGAGGGCGATGGCCGAAGGTTGCATTCGGCCGGAGAGCATCACAGGACGGAGGCGGATCCATGGCGGATGACCAGGCCACAGGCACCGGCGGCCTCAGACGCCGCTTGACCCTTGCATTCCTGCTGGTCGGGCTGCTCCCGGCCGCGGTGGCGGGGGTCCTGGGCGTCCGGCAAAGCCTGCACGCGGCGCAGGCGGCCCGCCTGGAGAGCGAGGAGCGCCTCGTCGCCCTTTCCGCAGAGGCCGTTGCAGCGACGCTGCGAAATGGCCTGCATATCCTCCGCGCGGCGGGTGGCGAGGACGACCTGCGCCGGGCGGTTCTGGCAGGAGATCGGACACGGTTGGCGCGAGAGGTCCGCTCTCTCCATGATCACTCTCCCGCTTTCGCCTCGGTCCTTGTGCTGGACGCGACCGGAATCGCCCTGGCCAACAGCCTTGACCCGGCCGTGGTGGGTCGGGCCTTCAGGAATCGGGATTACTACCAGGGCGTCCTGCGATCCCGCGCCCCCTACATCTCCCCGGTCCCCTACGTCGGGGCGGCCACCCGGGTGCCCACCCTGGCGATCGCGGCGCCGATCTGGGCCTCCCGGCGGGAATTCATCGGCGTGGTGGCGGCGACCTTCACCCTGGAGCGCTTGAGCCAGCTCCTGGCGCCTGCGAGCGTCGTGGCGGCCGGTGGTGCGAACCGTGGTGGGGATCAGGGCGAGGTGTACCTGGTGTCCCCCTCGGGCGTCGTCCTGGCCCACACCGATCCGAGCAAGCGGGCCACGACGGTGGCTGCGAGCGACGCCGGGGCGCGAGAGGCCCTCGCCGGACGACGGGGCTCCGTCACGTGGACCGACGAGTCGGAGGGGGTCCGCCTCGGGGTGTTCGCGCCGTTGCCTGAGATCGGCTGGGGCCTGGTGTACACGCGGCCGTACCACCCCATCCTGTTCGCCATGCCCTACCTCTTCCCGGGGATCCTGCCGGCCCTGATCGTGGTCCTCGCCGCCGCCGCGCTGGCCGGGACGCTGGCGGCGCGACAGCTCTCGCGGCCGATCCTGAATCTTCAGCGCGCCGTGGCGCGCCTGCGCGAGGGCGACTTCGCCGCGCGTCTCCCCGAGGATCGGCGGGACGAGCTTGGGGCCCTGGCGGCCGGATTCAATCGGAAGGCGACCGCGCTCCAGGACCTGTACACCAACATGGAGAACAAGGTGGCGGAGCGGACCGCCACCCTCAAGACGACCAATCTGGAACTGGCGCGGGCCTCGCAAGTGAAGTCGGAATTCCTGGCCCGCATGTCCCACGATCTCCGGACGTCCCTGAACGCCATTCTCGGCTTCACCGACCTGCTGCTCACCCAAGAGGCCGATCCCCTCACCGACAAGCAGCAGCGGTATCTCGCGCACGTGGCCAACGCAGGCCAGCATCTCCTCGGCCTGATCAACGATATCCTGGACCTCAGCCGGGTGGAGGCCGGGAGGCTGGAGATCCATCCGGAGCCGTGCCAGGTGGCGCCCCTCCTGGAGGGGACGCTGGCCCTGTTCCGGACCCAGGCGCTGGCCCGGCGCATCACCCTGACCCTGGAGATCGTATCCCCCCTGGGCGAGCTCATGGCGGATCGCATCCGGCTGCAGCAGATTCTCCACAATCTGTTGTCCAACGCGGTGAAGTTCAGTCCGGAGGGCGGGGTCGTCACCGTCACGGCGCGCCAGATCGGCCTCGAGCTGGAACTCGTCGTTCAGGATAGGGGGATCGGGATTCACCTCGAGGATCAGGAGCGGATCTTCGAAATGTACGAGCAGGCGGGAACGGCCGAGGGCCGGCAGAAGGGCACGGGCCTGGGCCTGGCCATCACGAAGCGGCTGGTGGAACTGCACGGCGGTCGGATCCAGGTGGCGAGCACGCCCGGCCAGGGCAGCACCTTCACGGTCCGCCTGCCCGGCATGGCCCCGACGGGGGCGGAGCGCGCAGACGCCGATGCGCCGCGGCCGCTGGTCCTGGTGGTCGAGGACGATCTCCAGGCGGCGGAGCTGATCCGCGACCACCTCACACAGGGTGGATACCGGGTGGTCGTGGTGGGCAGCGGCCATGCCGGCCTGGGGGCGGCCAGGCGGCTGCGCCCCCACGCCATCACGCTGGACCTCGGCCTGCCGGACATGGACGGCTGGGAGATCCTGTATCGGTTGAAGCGCGATCCGGACACGCAGGCGATCCCGGTGCTCATCGTGAGCGCCAGGGACCAGGGGCGACTGGGACTCAGCCTGGGCGCGGTGGATTGGCTGGTGAAGCCGGTGGACCCCAAGCGCCTCTTCGCCGCCCTGCAGCGCTGCCGGGAGCTGGGAACTCCCCGGCGCACCTTCCGGATTCTGGTGGTGGACGACGAGCCCGTGGTCCTGGAGGCCCTGGAGGCGCTCCTCACCCGCGAGGGTCACGAGGTCCTGCAGGCCTCCGACGGCGAAGCGGCCCTGCGACAGGCCGAGACGGCGCGACCGGACATCATCCTTTTGGACTTGCACCTGCCGGGCCTGAGCGGCTTCGAGGTCGTGGGGCGCCTCCGGCAGATCGCCGGGCTGGAGGCGATCCCCATTATCGCCTTCTCGGGCAAGTTCGTGTCGCCCGAGGAACGCACGCTCCTCACCCAGCAGGCGGTCCAGTTCGTCGGCAAATACGGGGCGGTAGCCGTCAACCGGCTGCTGGACGACCTGCGGCAGATCAGTTCCCTGGCTAACTGACCCCACATCCGATCAATAGGCATGAACAGCCGGTACCAACGGCATCCGCCTCAGGCGGATTGGTGCGCCAAGGCCGCCAAGGTCGGCTGGCAACTGGGCAATCTGGCGATTGGGCAACTCGGAGCCCCTGATTGCCAAATCGCCGAATCGCCGGACTGCCTCCCCATAGCGTTCCGGGTCCCCAGCGTTAGCGCTGGGTGTCGTTGGCGGTTATATTCCGGTGGGCACCTCGCCCAGGGCTTCGCGGACGAGGACGAGCGCTCGCGCCACCCGCTCCGCTGCCACGGTCCGATCCGTCGCCCATGTGCTGGCGAAGACCTGGAGGCGGACGTCCGCCCCGAAGCGGGTCGGGTGGCTCTTCAGGAAGACCTCGGGCACGTCGCGGGCGATCCGGCGCAGGACGGGGGCGACCACGGATTCGTCCCGGGCCTCCGTCGTGATCTGGCGCTCCACGTAGACCGCGCCGGCCGCGCGTCCAGCCAGGGCCGGCAGGACGCAGCCCTCGAGGATGGCGGCCATCTCGCCCGGGACGCCCGGGAGGGCCACGAAGGTCGTCCCCTCCTCCAGCCACACACCGGGGGCGGCGCCGACGGGATTGGGAAGCGGCCTGGCACCCTGCGGGATCCGGGCCATCTTCTCCCGGGTCGGGGTCATGCCGGGATCGTCCACGGCGCCGGCCCGGTGGAGGGCGGTGTATCGGGCCTCCACCATCCGCCGGGCCTCTGCGTCCACTGCCAGGGGGCGGTCGGTCGCGTCGGCCAGCGCCTGCAGGGTCAGGTCGTCGTCGGTGGGGCCCAATCCGCCCGTCGTGATGATCAGGGTCGCCCCGTCCTCGATCGCGCGGCGGATCTCGCGGGCGATGGCGGGCCGGTCATCGTCGCAGGCCACGGTCCGCATGACCTCGTAGCCGAGGCCGGTCAGCCGCCGGGCCAGCGTCCACGAATTGGCGTCCTGGATCCGCCCGCGCAGGATCTCGCGGCCCACCGCCAAAATCACCGCCCGGAGCACCGCCGTGCCTCCTGTCCTTCCCCCCTCTCGCCCTTCCAGGGTACCATATCCCCTCCGTGTGGATCAGGTTCTGGAGCAGATCCGGCGGGATCGTCGCTCGGGCGCCAGCGTCCTGCTCGCCCGCGGGGTCGAGGCGGCTCGCCGGTTCCTGGCCCTGACCCGGACCCTCCCGCCGGCCCGGCTCGGCAGGGCCCTGGAGCAATTCACGCTGCGCCTCACGACCGGGCAGCCTTCCATGGCGGCGTTTCTCTCGCTGGCGAACGCCCTGTGGCTCGCACGCGGGGAGGGGGGAAAGCGGCCGCCTCCCTGGGAAAGCCTGCACGGCGCGCTGGTCCGCTTCGCCGATGGCATTGATCGCGGCCTCGGGCTGACCGTCCGGCACGGGGCGGCCCTGGTGCGATCGCGATCCCTCGTCCTGACCTACTCGAACAGCACGGCAGTGCGATTGGCGCTCTGGCGGGCCATGGCCGCTGGGCGGCGGTTCGAGGTCGTCTGCTCCGAGTCCCGGCCGATGCGCGAGGGAGTGGCCCTCGCACGGCAGGTGGCAGCCCTGGGCATCCCGGTTCATCTCGTCGTGGACGCGGCCCTGGCCGAGTGGATCCACCGCGCGGACCTGGTTCTGTTGGGTGCCGACGCCGTCATGTCCGAGGCCGTGGTGAACAAGGTGGGGACCGAACCGCTCCTGCGGGCCGCCCAGCGTGCCGGCGTTCGCGCCTACGTGCTGGCCGATCGAAGCAAGTGGCTGCCGGATGCCCTGGCGGAGTTCTGGCGGATACGGGAGGAGGCTCCCGAGGAGGTCGCGCGTCCCGGTGTTCCCACCCTCCGGGTGCACAATCGCTACTTCGGAACGTCGCCGCTGGCCCTGGTGACCGGCCTGGTCTGGGAGGGTGGGGTGGCCCGGCCCGCAGACGTCCGAAGGCGGATCACCCGCCTTCCCGTCTCGAAGGGGCTGGTGAGACTCCTGGCAAGAGGGCGCGCGGCTGGAAACCGCGGCGACGGACAACTTACGGCCCGAGGACGCAATCCCATTGCCCAGTGATGAGGCATTCCCTCTGGAATCCTTTGGCCCTCCCCCCGAATCTCGTCTGGTCCGTCACCTCGACACCGAGGATCCATGGCTTTCCGTCGAGTGCGGACTCCACGCGGAACCCGATCTCCCTCTTCCACCTCGTCCGCCGCTAGCCTGCCTTGGCGATCCCGGACGACTTCCCGTGGGCCCGGCACATGTGCAGTGTATCCCCCTCTTCAGGCGTCCGGAATAGGTGGAAGAAGAAGGGCTCGCCCCGTGCGGTGCACAGCGCCAGGGACCCCCCACACGCCGGGCAAGGCTTCGGTCCGTCCCACGCGGGTGGCGGCGCCGGCAGCCTTGCCGGCTTCCCGCAATACGGGCAACTGCGGACGATCGTCCCCATCGGTGTCCTCCTCGCATGCGGTCCCGGGTTCCTCCGCGATTCCCATGGCGCGGGGAACCTCCGCTGATCGGTCGCGCCACC
>JACQXP010000345.1 GCA_016208645.1 Candidatus Methylomirabilota bacterium
AGGCGGTGACATGGTCCCAGGGGCACCGGCACATCTTCCGCGTCCGGCCCAACACCCACTCGCAGGGGCGCATGCTGGCGGAGCGGGCGGCCAAGCTTCCGTACAAGTGGTGGGCGGTGATCGGTCCGAACTACGAGTACGGCCGCCGGGCCTGGGAGACGTTCTGGGCGCGCCTGAAGGAGCTGAAGCCGGACGTCCAACTGGCGGGAGAGCACTGGCCGACCCTGGGCAAGATCGAGCCCAGCGGGTACGTGACCGCGCTCCTCTCCCAGCAGCCCCAGGCGATCTACGTCTCCCTGTTCGGCAGCGACTGGATCGCCTTCGCCCGCGAGGCGGGGAAGCGGGGACTGTTCCAGAAGGCCTTCTTCGTCGGCATCCTCCTGGGCGAGCCGGAATACATGGAGCCGCTCAAGCTGGAGGCCCCCGAGGGGATGCTGGTCACCGGGTATCCCTGGTACGACATCCAGCGCCCCGCCCACAAGGAGTTCGTGGCCAAGTTCCAGAAGAAGGCAGACCGGACTCCGGTGGTGGGAAGCCTGGTGGGCTACCTCACCTTCCTGTCCATCTTCGAGGCCATCCGCAAGGCGGGGAGCACCGAGACGGAAAAGATGATCGCCGCCCTGGAGGGCCTGAAGGTCGAGACCCCCATTGGCCCGATCAGCTTCCGCCCCTTCGACCACCAGTCCACCATGGGCGCCTGGGTGGGGACCACCAAGCTCGACTCCCGGCGCGGAGGGGGGGTCATGGTGAACTGGGAGTACGTCCCCGGCGAGAAGGTCCTTCCGTCGGAGGCCGAGGTGCGGAAGATGCGGGAGGCGGCAAAGTAAGGCGGGGACGGGGAGCGCCTCGGCTATCCCCGACCCCCAACCCCGGGTCCCCAACCCCCATCTCATGGCCCTACTCATCGTCCAGCTCCTGACCGGTCTGGCCAACGCGATGTTCCTGTTTCTCGTCGCGTCGGGCCTCTCCCTGATCTTCGGGGTGACCCGCATCGTCAACTTTGCCCACGGGTCCTTCTACATGCTGGCGGCCTATCTCGCCTCCACCCTCGTGACGGCCCTGCCCCTGGGACCCTCGAGCTTTTACGCGGCCGTGATCCTGGCCCCCCTGGGGGTGGCCCTGCTGGGCGGGCTTATCGAGGTGTGCCTGCTGCGCCGGATCTACCGGGCGCCGGCCTTGTACCAGTTGCTGCTCACGTTTGCCGTGGTCCTGGTGATCGGGGATGCCGTGAAGTTCTTCTGGGGCACCGAGAACAGGACCGGGCCCAGCCCGCCCGGGCTCTCCGGGTCTGTCCCGATCCTGGGGCAGCTCTTTCCGACGTATGACCTGGCCATCCTGCTCCTGGGCCCCCTCTTCGCATTGGTGCTGTGGTGGATGCTGCATCGGACGCGGTGGGGCATCCTGATCCGCGCCGCCACCTCCGACCGGGAAATGGTGGGAGCGCTGGGAGTGAACCAGACCTGGCTCTTCACCGGCGTGTTCGTCTTGGGGACCTGGCTGGCCGGCCTGGCCGGCGCTCTCCAGATGCCGCGGGTCGCCCTGACCACGGTGATGGATTCCACCGTCATCGTCGAGACGTTCGTGGTCGTGGTCCTCGGGGGCATGGGCAGCGCCTTCGGGGCGCTCCTGGGCGCGGTCCTCATCGGCGTCCTGCAGGCCTTCGGCATCCTGTGGCTGCCGCGGGAATTTCACCTGGCCATCGTCTTCATCCTCATGGCTGCGGTCCTCATCCTCCGGCCCTGGGGTCTCTTGGGTCGGCCCGAGGCAGAGACCCCGCCGCCGGGCGGGGCCGTGGGACTGGGCGCCGGCAGAAGGCTGCGGGCCCCGGGATGGGTCTGGGCCGGGGGCCTGCTCCTGGCGGTGGTCCTGCCGCCGCTCCTGCCCGCGTATTACGTGTGGGTGCTGGTGGAGATCCTGGCCCTCGCCCTGTTTGCCGCGAGCCTCCAGCTCCTGGTCGGGACGGGCGGGATGCTGTCCTTCGGTCATGCCGCCTACTTCGGCCTGGGGGCGTACGGGGCGGCCCTCCTGATGAAGCGGGCGGCCCTGCCGATGCCGGCGGCCTTCGGAGTGGCCCCGCTCGTGGCGGCCGCGGCGGCCCTGCTGTTCGGCGCCTTCTGCGTGCGGCTGTCGGGCGTGTACTTTGCCATGCTCACGCTGGCCTTCGCGCAGATCGCCTTCGCCATCGTCCACCAGTGGTATGATTTCACCGGCGGCGACAACGGGATCCTGGGGGTGTGGCCCTCGGCCAGCCTGGCCACCCCGGTCCGGTACTACACCCTGGCGTTGCTGGCGACCGCCCTCGGGCTGGGCTTCCTCTGGCGGGTGACGGGCTCGCCCTTCGGCTACACGCTGCGGGCGGCCCGCGATCACCCGCGGCGCTGCCAGGCCATCGGCGTGAACCTCCGGGCGCACCGGCTCCTGGCCTTCGGCGTGGCGGGGCTCTGCGCCGGGCTCGGCGGCGCGATCTTCGCCTTCTCGAAAGGGAGCGTGTTTCCCGACTACCTCTCCATGCCGATGTCCGTCCAGTCCCTGGTGATGGTCCTGATCGGTGGGATCCACGCGCTGACGGGGGCGTCCGTGGGCGCCGCGGTCTACAAGCTCCTGGACATCGTCATCACCAAGTACACGGGCTACTGGCAGGCGGTCCTGGGAGGGATCCTGGCGTGCCTGGTGGTGGCCTTTCCCCACGGCCTCGTCGGGTTCGTGCAGGCGCGCTGGACGCGAATGAGAACGAGCCTTGGTTGAGACGCCCCTGCTCGAGGTCCGCGACGTATGGAAGGCCTTCGGGGGTGTCCAGGCGGTGGCCGGGGTGAGCCTGACGCTCCCCCGGGGAGAGGTGCGCGCCCTCATCGGCCCCAATGGCGCCGGCAAGACCACCCTGTTGAATCTGCTGACGGGCCAGCTCGCCTGCGACGGCGGCGTGGTGCTGTTCAAGCGGGAGCGGATCAGCGGCCTGCCGCCGGAGCGGATCTGGCGCCGGGGGATCAGCCGGACCTTTCAGGTCACCGCCACCTTCGCAAGCCTGACGGTCCTGGAGAACGTCCAGGTGGCGATCCTGTCCCATCAGGGCCGGAGTCGGGACCTGTTCTCCCGGACGGGACGCCTGGCACGAGAGGCGGCCCTGGATTTCCTGAAGCGGGTGGGCCTGGAGGACCAGGCGGAGAACGTGTGCGCCAGCCTGTCCTTCGGAGACCTCAAGCGGCTGGAGCTGGCCATCGCGCTGGCCAACGAACCGGAACTCCTGGTCCTGGACGAGCCCACGGCCGGGATGGCCCCGCAGGAACGGATGGATCTCATGGCCCTGGCGGTCACAATCGTGCGGGATCGGGCGGTCAGCGTGCTGTTCACCGAGCACGACATGGACGTCGTCTTCGCGGCCGCCGAGCGGATCATGGTTCTGCACCAGGGCCGGGTCATTGCCGAGGGCACGCCCCAGGCGGTGCGGGACGATCCCCAGGTGCAGGCGATCTACCTGGGCGGGCTGGCGTGAGGCGGGCGGCAGGATTTCGAGCGGGATCCCATGCTGGACGTGACCGACCTGGATGCCTATTACGGCCTGAGCCACATCCTCTTCGGCGTGTGTCTCCGGGCGTCCCGGGGCGAGGTGGTGGCGCTCCTGGGCCGGAACGGGGCGGGCAAGTCCACCACCCTCAAGGCCATCATGGGCTTGGTGCCCCCGGCGAGGGGCCGGGTGATCTTCCGCGGCGAGGACATCACGGGGAGGCCCCCGCACGTCATCTGCCGGAAGGGCATCGGCTTCGTCCCCGAGGACCGGCGGATCTTCCCCGATCTCACGGTGTGGGAGAACCTGGAGGTGGGTCGGAGCGCGGAGGGGAATGGCGAGCGCCGCTGGACCGCGGAGCGGGCCTTCGAGCTGTTTCCGGCCCTGAAGGAGCTGGCACGGCGCCGCGGCGACAGCCTGAGCGGTGGCGAGCAGCAGATGCTCGCCATTGCGCGGACCCTCATGGGGAATCCGGACCTGCTGCTCCTCGACGAGCCGTCGGAGGGCCTGGCCCCGCTGGTGCTCCGGACGATGGCGGAGCACATCCTGAGACTGAAGCTGGCGGGGATCACCATCCTGCTATCAGAGCAGAACCTTCACTTCGCCACGCGGGTCAGCGACCGGGCCTACATCCTGGAGAAGGGCCGCATCCAGTACGAGGGCAGCATGGGGGACCTCGGAAAGAGCCGCGAGGTCCTCCGGCGGTATCTGATGGTCTGAGCAAATGCGGAATGGGGAATGCGGAATGCGGAATGGCCGGACGAATCGGTTGAGTATGGTCGGCATGCCTGGTCGGGCTTCCATTCACTCCGCATTTCGCATTCCGCACTCCGCATTGGAGGAGGCAACATCATGATGCCGACGACTGTGGCGCTGTTCGCGACCTGCCTGGTGGACCTATTCTATCCGCAGGTGGGCGAGGCGACAGTCCGCCTCCTCCGCCGCCTGGGCGTCAGGGTCACGTACCCCGCGAACCAGACGTGCTGCGGCCAGCCGCTGTTCAACAACGGCTTCCACGAGGAGGCGGCACGCGTCGCCCGCCAGACCATCGCCCTGCTGGAACCGGCCGAGTGTATCGTCGTCCCCTCGGGCTCGTGCGCCTGCATGCTGAAGAAGGAATACCTGCACCTCTTCCAGGATGACCCGGAGATGCACCAGCGGGCGGCCGGCCTGGGGCGGAAGACCTACGAGCTCTCGGACTTTCTGGTGCGGGTGCTCGGTCGCGAGGACGTGGGGGCGCGCTTCCCCGGGACGGCCACCTACCACCCGTCCTGCCATCTCCTGCGGGGGCTGGGGATCGCGGATGCGCCCACCCGGCTGCTCCA
>JACQXP010000346.1 GCA_016208645.1 Candidatus Methylomirabilota bacterium
GCGCTGATGCCCTTCTTGGACGCGCACAGCAAGTGGATTGCCAAGAGCCATTTACTCAGGGGGATGTGAGAATCCTCAAAGATCGTCCCTACTGTCACGGTGAACTGCTTCCGACAGGCCTTGCATTTCCAGAGCCCCTTGCGCGTCTTGGAACCCGCCTTGGGTACGATCCTGTATGGCTCCAGGGCTCCACAGTGGGCGCAGACGGGGCCATTCGGCCACCGAAGGGCTTCTAGGTATTCCCGCGCCGAATCCTCGTCGCTAAACTGCTTCGAGAGAACCGACAAGTCAATCCTGCTCTCCATTGGTCGCCTCCCCTGTTAGGTAACTACCCATAACATAGGGCAAGCCTTTGGGTTTGTCAAGTATATAATGCCGATGATTTTCTATCTTGACAAAGGAAGACTCAGGTTTTATATATCTATTTGCTTAGATCATGAAGATCTGGCAACTGATCGCCATCCTCAGGGGTTGGAGAGTGTAGGGTGCCGCGTGCGGGGCGATCAGAGACACCCAATAACAGGAGGGAACTCGAATGTATCTGGAGACATGGCAGCCACGCGTTCGGTCCGTCAGTCAGTGGGATCCATTTGCGGAGATGGCGGATCTGCACAGGCAAATGGATCAGGTCTTCGGGGAGTTTTTCGGTCCAACGCCATTCAGGATGGCGGCCACGGAAGCCCTGTGGAGTCCGCTGGTGGATGTCCATGAGACCAAGGACGGCATCCTGCTGCAAGTCGAACTCCCTGGGGTCAAGCAGGAGGACATCCAGGTCTCCATCGAGGGCGACACGCTGACGCTGAAGGGCGAGCGGAAGCGTGAAGCCGAGGTGAAGGAAGACCAGTGCCACCGGATCGAGCGGAGCTATGGCCGCTTCGAGCGGACCGTCCTGCTGCCCTCGGTGGTGGATGCCAACCGGGTGAAGGCCACGTACCGGGACGGCGTGCTGGAGATCCAGCTTCCGAAGAGGGAAGAGGCGAAGCCGAAGGAGATCAAGGTCGAAGTCGCCTGATCTCCCCCGCCTGGTCCGGAGGGAGCTGTTGACGCACGGGGAAGGAGGTTCGCCTCCTTCCCCGTTTTTTTCTGGCGGGGGACAGATCAGCGGGCGCTCCTGCGAGCCGGGCGACACGCATCGGGGCCAACCTGCTCCAGGTGCTCCCGGAGGTGCTGCCGGGCGAGTTCTGCGTTCTTGGAGTCCGCCCACTTGACCTGACCGAGTCGGGCCAGGGCATTGCACAGATGGGGGACGTCGAGATTCCCCTGTGTGTCGTGGTGAGGCAGGTGCCGAAGCTTCTTCCCCTCGGGCGTCGTTTCAATCGCAGCAAACGCTGAATCCGGCAACTTCCCGATGTATCTGCGACTCCACGTTGCAGCGTGGGCGGAGATGGTCAACAGCAGAAGCAGTGCCAACAGGGTCCCCAGGAACCCGAATGATCGCCGCATGCCCATCACCCCCTCCATATTGGCCTGAAGCATCCCCTTGCAGCGCACCCGAAGGACCGCGCAGATCCGCCGGGAGAATTGACGCCTATCACTTGCTCTGATAGGGTTGCCTCGCCCCAACCAGCATCCTCTCCCGCCGGGAGCCCCGCATGGCCGACGACGCGATTCATTTCTTCCTCTTCCAGGATTGCCTCATTCGCGTGCCCAACAACACGTTCGTTCCGAAGTTCGGCAGCCTGCTCCTGGCCCGGCATCTTCCCCTCCGGGAGAGTGACGTGGTCCTGGACCTGGGGGCGGGGGCGGGCCTGATTGGCATCCTGGCCGCCCGCCGCGGGCACCAAGTGGTGGCCACGGACGTGGTGGCCGCCTGCGCCGAGTGCGCGCGGGCCAACGCGCTGCTCAATGGGGTGGCCGAGCGCGTGGAGGTTCGGACCGGCGACCTCTTCACGCCGGTGAACGGCGAGACCTTCGACCTGATCGCCACCAATCCGCCCCAGATGCCGACCCCGCTGGACCGGGATTGGGATGATGCCCAGTCGCAGGCAGACAACGGGGGGCCGGATGGCTGGGCCATCCTCGACCGGATTATCCATGAGGCCCCGAGATATCTCAACCCCCAGGGCCGCCTGGTGCTCACCCTCTTCGGGTTCCTGGGGATCCAGCGCGCACTGGAGAAGCTGCGGGCGGCTGGCCTCACCCCAAGTGTGCTCGCCCGAGAGGAGCAAGCCTTCCCCCGCATCGGCCGGGAGCGCCTGAACTACATCCGATCCGTGGACGACGAAAGCATCCTTCCGCCGGGGCGGCCGGCAACCTGCCCGCGACTCGTCCTGTGTGGACAGAAGGAATAGCCGATGCCGCCCTTTCTCATCGTCAACGCGGATGACTTCAACCTCACCCTGGGGGTGACACGTGGCATCCTGGAGGCTCACCGGCGCGGGATCGTGACCAGCACGACCGTGATGGTCAATCTCCCCGGGCTGGAGCGGAGCCGGGACCTGGTCCGGGAGGCGTCCCGCCTCGGCCTGGGGCTGCACCTCAATCTCACCCTCGGCCGGCCCGTCCTGGCTCCCGCAAAGGTGGCTTCCCTGGTGGATGGGACCGGCTGCTTCATCCGGGATCGCCGTCGGGTGGGGGAGGCGGGCGACCTGTCTGCGATCCGGGAAGAATTGGCCGCCCAGGCCGAACGGTTCGAGGTGATCTTCGGGTATCGCCCGACCCACCTGGACACGCATCATCACGTGCACCGGCTTCCCCGGATCTTCGACGTGGTCCTGGATCTCGCCGGGGCACTGGGCATCCCCCTCCGGGCGTTTACCCCGGAGATGGCGGATCGCATCCGGAAGCGCCACCTCCCGGCGGCGGATCGGGCGATCGGGGACGTGGGGCCGGACGCCTTCTGGCACCCTGCGAGCTTGCTGTCGTTTCTCGAGGATCTCCCTCCCGGCGTCACGGAGCTCATGTGCCATCCAGGCTATGCGGATGCGGCGCTGGCTGCCAGCAGTTACTGCGCGCAGCGCGAGGTCGAGCTTCGCGCGCTGTGTGAGGCCAGGGTAAAGGACGCCCTCACGGCGGCCGGCGTCCAGTGCATCACCTACGGCGATCTGGCCGCCGTCCTGGCGAGTCGCTGATGGCCGTGTCCTCTCCCCCCGGCGTCATCCTCGGCGTGGATCTGGGGGCGACCACGCTGGCGGGGGGCCTGGTGGATGCGGCGGGGACGGTCCGGAATTCCCGCAGCTCCCGGAGTTCCGGGGTCTTGCGCTGGGCCGCAGCATCCGGGAACGCACTGGCCTCCCGGTCGTCGTGGATAACGATGTCAACGCCCTCACCCTGGGAGAGTGGACGTTCGGCCAGGCGCGGGGCCTCCGCCACGTGGCCATGGTCGCCGTGGGGACCAGCATCGGCGGCGGCCTGATCCTGAACGGGGCGCTGGTGCGAGGGGACAGAGGGTATGGGGGCGAGGTCGGCCACACCACGGTGGACCTGGATGGTCCCGACTGTGTCTGTGGGAGCCGGGGATGCGTCAAGGTCTATGCCTCGGGGGCGGACATCGCGCGGCAGGCGCGAAGTTTGCTGCGAGCGGATCGCACCTCCATTCTCCTCGAGTTGGTGGGAGGAGACCCGAACCGGATAGACGCCCCGCAGGTCTTCGCCGCCGCCGCCCAGGGCGACCCGGTGGCGGTCACGGTGGTGGCCAGGGCGGCACAGGCCCTGGGCGCCGGGGTGGGCAATCTCATCAACCTCTACAACCCGGAGCTGATCCTGCTGGGCGGCAGCGTGATGGAGGCGGGAGAGATCCTGATGGAGCCGGTGGTGCGGTGGGCCAGATTCTATGCCTTCGAGGCGGCCTTCGACCGAACGCGCATCGTCCGCTCCACCCTTAGCAAGGAATCGAGCGTCCAGGGCGCCGCAGCCCTCTTTCTGTACGAACGGAGCCGCGGACGCCTCGGGTGATCTGCGGCCAGTTTCAGCACGTCATACACACAACGGAGGACGGGACCATGGCCAGTGCGTACGGGATGTTGATCGGCGGCGCGTGGGAGACCGGGACGGACACTATTCCGGTCATTGACAAGTACACTGGCGAGGCCTTCGGCACGATTCCCCGGGCCAGCAAGGCGGATGTGGAGCGGGCGATCGGCGCGGCCCAGGCGGCCTTTGGCGGGTTCGCCGACCTGCCGGCGCACCGCCGCTCCAGGATCCTGGAGAAGACGTCGGAACTCCTGGCGAAATACCAGGACGACATCGCCACCATCATCTGCCGCGAGGCCGGGAAGGCCTGGAAATACTCCGTGGGCGAGGTCGGCCGGGCCGTGGAGACGTTCAAGTTCGCGGCCGAGGAGGCCAAACGGATCCACGGAGAGACCGTCCCCATGGACGCCTCGGCCGGGGCGGAAAAGCGGTTCGGCTTCTATTTCCGGACCCCAGTGGGCGTCGTGGCGGCCATCTCGCCCTTCAACTTCCCGCTGAATCGCGTGGCCCACAAGGTTGCCCCCGCCCTGGCGGCCGGCAACACCGTCGTCCTGAAGCCGGCGACGACCACCCCCATCACGGCCATCCGCCTGGGGGAGATCCTGATGGAGGCGGGCCTGCCCGACGGGGTCTTCAACCTGATCTACGGCGAGGGGGGAACCGTCGGCGATTGGCTGGTGACTGACCCCCGCCCGGCCAAGGTCACCTTCACCGGCAGCCCGCCGGTGGGACAGCACATCATGAGCCGCGCCGGCCTCAAGAAGGTCACGCTGGAATTGGGCAACAATTCGGGCACGATCATCGAGGCCGACGGGGACATTGATGCGGCCGTCCCTCGCTGTGTGGTCTCCGCCTTCGCCAACTCGGGGCAGGTCTGCATCAGTCTCCAGCGGCTGTACCTCCACCAGGCCATCGCCCAGGAGTTCACAAAGAAATTCGTCGAGGCCACGGCCCGGCTCAAGGTGGGGAATCCCCTGGACAAGGATTGCGAGGTGGGCCCCATGATTGACGAGAAGGAGGCCAAGCGGGCCGAGGCCTGGATCAACGAGGCGGTGGCCCAGGGGGCCAAGATCCTGGTCGGCGGCAAGCGCGAGGGACGGATCCTGTGGCCCACGGTCCTGGACAACGTCCGGCACGACATGAAGGTCATGTGCCAGGAGACCTTCGCCCCG
>JACQXP010000347.1 GCA_016208645.1 Candidatus Methylomirabilota bacterium
AGAGGACAAAGGCTCCCAGCGTTGCCGTGGTCAGGTTGTGGCCGGGGATAGGGTTCACCCGCCCACCCTTGGCATACTTGCCGAGCCGGGGACCCAGCATAATGGCACCGGCCAGGGCGGCCCAGCCGCCGATGGAGTGGACCTGGGTGGAGCCGGCGAAGTCAAAGAATCCCAGTTTCTGGAGCCAACCACCGCCCCAGATCCAGTGGCCCACCACGGGGTAAATGATCCCCACCATGACGAACGAGAAGATGATGAACGCCCGGAAATGGATCCGCTCGGCCACGGCGCCCGAGACGATGGTGGCGGCGGTCCCGGCGAACACCAACTGGAAGAAGAACTTTGCCCAGAGGGGCACTCCCGTCCAGTTGATGGCGCTGTATACCCCCTTGTAGGCATCACCCATGGCCGGGCTGTTATCCGCTCCGCTCACGAACCAGAGGCCCTGGGTGCCGAAGAAGGAGTTGCCATCCCCGAACATCAGACCCCAGCCCAGGAACAGGAAGGCCAGAGAGGAGATGGCGAACACGATGAAGTTCTTGGCCAGGATGTTGACCGTGTTCTTGACCTGGCAGAGGCCCGACTCCACCATGGCAAAGCCCAGGTTCATGAAGAACACCAGGAACGCGGTCACCAGGACCCAGATGGTGTCCATGGCCACCTTCTGGTCCTTGATGGCGTCCGCCATCTCCTTCGTGAATGCCGGGGCTGGACCCGCCGGAGTGGCTGCGCCGGCGGAGGCTCCTGCTGCCGCGGCCGCCGGAGCGGCCGCATCTTTCGTGGGCTCCTCTGCAGCGAGGAGCGCTCCGGCCTCCCCGAGGAGCGCTACCAAGACCGAAAGAATCACCAGACCCCGCGCCCATTTCCGCCAGTGCACCATGATCAATCTCCTCCCTTTCTCCCTTTCCGTGCTAGATGGCTGCTTCGCCCGTTTCACCCGTCCGAATCCGCATGACGTCCAATACCTCGGACACCATGATCTTCCCGTCGCCGATTCGGCCGGTCCGGGCCGCCTCCGTGGCGGCCTTCATGGTCGGCTCCAGCATGGCATCGGACACCAGGATCTCCAGTTTCACCTTGGGCAGGAAGCTGACCGTGTACTCGCTGCCGCGGTACGTCTCGGTCTTGCCCTTCTGCCGGCCGAAGCCCTTGACCTCGCTGACGGTCATTCCCTGGATGCCGATGGCTGAAAGCGCCTCCTTTACCTCGTCCAATTTGTGGGGCCGAATGACCAGATCCAGTTTTTTCATTGAGGCTCCCTTGACTGTCCGTTCCAGTTACGCCTCGAGCGGATTGCTTGGACGGTGACGACACATGGACTTGGCAAGCCCTGTGCCGGGGGGTCCCATGCTAGGACCGAGTGGCCGCAACTCTTGGTCTGATGAGGGGTTCTGGCTTCAGGCTGGCCGCGACAGATCCTAGAACACGCACTTACGAGCCCCGACGTTTTTGTCAGAAACGACAGAGGTGTTGATTTCGACAAATGGGGGATGAGAGCCGAGAGCCGCGAGCCGAGAGCCGAGGAGAAAGACATGACGAGAGCCGCGAGCCGCGACGAGCGGCAGGGGGGCAGAGGGGAGGAGGAGCAGAGGGAAGGCAGAAGGCAGAAGGCAGAAGGCAGAGGGCAGAGGGCAGAAGACGGAAGACGGAAGACGGAAGACGAGGAGAGAGCCTTTGTTATGCCTCGCGAGCGCGAGGCGGCTCGGGGAGCTGGAAGGACCGGACGATCCCGTACCTGCGCAGCCGATACGCGAGCTGGCGCGTGGTGATCCCCAGCAGAGTCGCGGCCCTGGCCTGGACGCCGCTGGCCCTGGCCAGGGCGTGGATGATCTGCTGCCGTTCCAGGTCGCGAAGGCTCGAGAGTCCGACGGCGGGCGAACGTCCGCCGGGATCGTTCCTGCGCCCCCCGACCGGCTTGGCCCGTGCCTCCTCGGTCTCCTCCTGCGCGGCCTCGAGGGAGAGCGGCAGATCCTCCGGCAGGACCAGCCGCCGGCGCGACATAACCACCATGCGCTCGATGCAGTTCTCCAGCTCGCGGACGTTTCCGGGCCAGTCGTAGTTGAGCATGGCCTGCAGGGCCCGCCCGGTGATCCGCACGCGCCGGTTGTTCTCACGATTCCACTTGGCGAGGAAGTGCTCGATCAAGAGGGGGATGTCCTCGCGCCGCTGGCGGAGCGGGGGGAGCAGGAGGGGGACCACGTTCAGCCGATAGTAGAGATCCTCGCGGAACTCGCCTCGGGGGATGGCCGCCTCCAGGTCCTGGTGGGTCGCGGCGATGATGCGCACGTCCACCTCGATGGTCTTGGTCCCGCCCACCCGCTCGAAGCAGCGTTCCTGCAGCACCCGCAAGAGCTTCACCTGGACCGGCATGGGGATGTCCCCGATCTCGTCCAGGAACAGGCTGCCCCCGTTCGCGAGCTCGAAGCGTCCCTTCTTGGCTGCCGTGGCCCCGGTGAACGCGCCCTTTTCATGCCCGAACAGCTCGCTCTCCAGCAGGCTCTGGGGCAGGGCAGCGCAGTTGAGCTTCACAAACGGGCCCGAGGCGCGCGGGGAGTTGAAGTGGATGGCGCGGGCGATCAACTCCTTGCCGGTTCCGCTTTCGCCCCGGATGAGGACGGTGGTCCGGGTCTGGGACACCTGCTCCACCGCCTCGTAGATCTCGCGCATCCGCTTGCTGCGGCCGACGATGTTGTCCAGCCGGTAGCGGGCGCGGAGGGCCTGCTGCAGACTGCGGGTCTGCTCCAGAAGACCCTCCCGCTCGCGCACCACGTGCTGCTGGAGATTCACCGTCTGGCCGATCAGGGAGGCCACGATAGTGAGCACCCGGACATCCTCTTCGAAGGAGGTCTCCTCCGCGAAGAGGCGATCCACGCTCAGCACCCCGAGGGTTTCCCCGCCCACCTTGATGGGCACGGCGATGAAGGCGATGGGCTGCGCGCCGAGATCCCCGCGCGACTGGGTCCGATCCAGGAACAGGGGCTCCTGTCCGATGTCGGGGATGACCATGGGCAGACCGTGCTGCATGACCTTGCCCAGGATGCCTTCGCCCATCTGGTACTTCCCCCGGGCCATCTCTGCCGGGGTCATGCCCAGAGCCAGCCGGATGGAGAGCTGGCCGGTGGTCGCGTCATAGAGCAAGATGGTGCCCTTCCGCATCCCCATGAAGGAGTTCAGGATCCGGAGTGTGCCGGTCAGGCTCTGCTCCAGGTCCAGCGACGACCCGAGGATCTTGCTGATCTCGTACAGGGTCGTGAGCTCGAGGACCCGGCGGTTCGACTGCTGCCGTTCGTGTACGTGTGACACGGTCTTGGGGTCCTGCCTCGGTCAGATTACGGGTCGGAGAGCCCGGGGAGCAATTCGCACACGACACACGAATAGCTGCGGAGGAGCCCCCGGGTATCCTAAGATGGAAGCAGCTTCCGTGCCACGGCGAATTTCACGGCCTCGGACCCGCGTCTGTTCTAATCGTGACAAGGGGTTAGGCGGAGGGCGTTGGTGAAGGTCGGGACAAGACCAGGAATGGCTGCCCACGCGACAGGCGCCTCGGCTGGTGATTGCCCAGATTTTCACCTGGCGTGGCTTTCCGATGCGGGGAAAACTGTTGACACCCGGCTGGAGGCAGGGATAGAGTTTACCCGCATTGGGCACCCAACGGGTGCCTTTTCCCGAACGAGCTGTCTTCGCCCACCTTTCGATGGAACCCCGAGGGAACTCCACCGCCAGCGGCGACTGTCCCCGCCGTGCGCGATCCGAGAATCTTCCCGGCAGGAGACGGGTCGGGATCGGATGCCGAAGACCTGGGACACAAAAGGGGGAGCACCAATGAAGCGCATGAAGTCATGGGTGATGCTAGGGGCAATCGGGCTGGCGATCCTGGCATGGGGTCTGGCCAGTCCCGCGTCTGCTGGGGAGAAGATCGTCCTGAACGTGGTCACGGCCGGCGACACCAACATGCACGAGCTGCAGAAGAGCGTCTTCGGCACGGCGTTCATGCAGAAGTTCCCGAACGTGGAGGTCAACGCGGTCGGCAGCGGGCCGGGCGATCCGGGCAGCCGGGTCATCTTCCAGAAGCTGAAGAGCCAGAAGGATGCCAACGTCGCCAAGTACGACATTGACGTGGCCATCGTCCATCAGAGCATCATGCCGGACATGGTGCAGAATGACCTGCTGGCCAAGTACGGGCCGGAGATCGCGACCTACAAGCTGATGACGGCCGCGGACGGCCGGAACGCCCTGGGCTTCAACGTCGAAGGCTACGTGATGCCCATGTTCCACAGCCAGGTGGTCCTGGCCTACAATCCGGAGATGGTCAAGAGCCCACCCAACACCTTCGACGAACTGGTGGCCTGGATCAGGGCGAACCCTCGGAAGTTCGGCTACAACGGAATCAAGGGCGGGATGAGCGGCCAAGCCTTCGTCACCGGCTGGACCTACTGGAAGACGGGGAAGTACGAGCAGTACGCCAAGGGCGCCTATGACAAGAGCGCCCAGGCAGGCTGGCCCGCGGCGATCAAGG
>JACQXP010000356.1 GCA_016208645.1 Candidatus Methylomirabilota bacterium
CTGACGGTGATCTCCACGGGGACCCCGCGCCGGACCTCCAGCGTGGGGTTGCTGCCGTTGAACTTTCCCGCCTCGGCCCGCAGGAGGATGCGCTGCGCGGGCGGCTCGCTCTTCCCCGAGACGATCCTCTGGCCGAACACGAAGGCAAGTGCCCCCAGCGTGGCCAAGGCGAAGCTCACCCACAGGATCGTCCTGCCCGACATATCGCCTCCGCAGCGTGCGCTCTCAGAGCTGGACCAGGAGCCCCGTGAGATACATGATCCCCAGCCCCAGGATCAGGCCCAGGAAGTTCGCCAGGCTTCCCGCGCTCTCGCGGGAGTCGCGGACCATCAGCTTCAGCAGCTCGACCACCACCTGCAAGATCGCCCCCGCCCCCAGCGCCAGGAACAGGATGGACCAGAGGGCCGAATAGGTGAACCCGCCGATCCAGGTTCCCAGGACAGTGGGACCGCCGGCGAGCAGTCCCATCAGCAGGAGATGTCCCATGCCCACCGTGTCGCGGGCCACGGGCGCCACCACGCCGAAGCCCTCGGTGGTGTTGTGGATGGTGAAGCCCACGATCAAGAACGTCCCCAGGGCCACGTTCCCCAGGGCGTAGGCCGCGCCGATGGCCAGGCCCTCCCCCAGGTTATGCAACCCGATGCCCGCGGCGATCAGGTAGGCCAGGGCCAGCCGCTCGCTCCCCGGTGTCCCCGTCCTGGCCGGACCCATGGTGCGCTGCCCCACCGCCATCAGCCCCAGGAGTCCCACGCTCACACCGATCAGGATGATCCCCACGCCCTTGAACACCCCGGGGACCTTCCCGGCCGCCTCCAGCGCCTCCTTCAGGGCATCCACCCCCAGGAAGATCAGGAGACCGGCGGTCAGGCTCAGGAAGAAGTGGAACCACCGCTCGCGCACCCGCTTGAGAAACGGGAACCAGAGGAAGCCCAGGTACACCGGGATCACCCCGACGTAGATGCCCAGCAGCGCGAAGGCCCCGAGGGCCTTCAGGGACGGCCGGGGCGTCTCGGCCGCGATGTCCACCTTCTTCTTGAAGGCCAGGCCGTTGCCGGTGATGACCTTCACCTCCATCGGGTCGCCCGTCTCCCATGGATAGGGAATCGTGATCCGGGCCTGCTGTAGCCGCGCCAGGGTCGGCCCCGGGCTCACCGCGTACTGCCAGAGCGCGTCGTTCACCGCAACCTGCGCGATCGTCACCGGATCAGGCCCGGTGTTCCGGACCGTGGCCACGATCTGGCCCGGGCGGAAGAGGAGCCGCTCGAACTCGACCTTCAGCAGGGCGTCCGGCGGGACGGGGGGCCTGCTGACCAGGACCTCGCCCTTCACCAGGAAGAGCGCGATCATCCCCGCCAGCAGGATCACGGGCAGGAGGAGCAGGAACCATGCCCCGGGCCGCCAGACCGAACGGCCCAGGCCAGGCGCGGGCAGCATCTCATCGTGCTGGCGCATCGAGTATCTCCCTCCGCCCCGGCAGGTCCGGGGCGCGGCCCCATCGGCCCCGGTGGCGCCTACTGGTTACTCGCGAGGGTCAGGGTTACATCGGCTCCCGGGGCAGCTCCAAGGCGCCGGGGCGTGCGGTGGGCGACGGCTCCGGTCGCCGGACGGGGCAGCCGGACGATTCCTGAGATCTTCCTGGGCCTCCCCGCCCTGCCGGGCGTGCTCGAACTCTCTCCCCGGCGGGAGGCCCCGCGCTGCGCGGGGCCGACCCGGAGCAAGACCGCCCCGCCCCGCCGGGGCTGCCCCGGGAGCCGGACCAGAATGACGCGAATCTCCGCAACTAGGCATTACGCTTTCTCCGCTCTGGGCCGGACGTCGAACATCCCCATCCAGCCCAACTCGGCGAACTCGCTCTGGTGCGCGTGGAACATGAACCGGCCGGGGTGATGGTAGGTGAACTCCAGAATGCAGCGCTCCCCCTGGCAGAGCATCACCGTGTCGGTGATCTCGGAGTGGGTGAGACTGGTGCCGGTCCGGAACAGCTTGAATACGTTGCCGTGCAGGTGGAAGGAATTGATCAGGTCGAACTCCAGCATGTTGACCAGGTACACCCGCACCAACTCCCCCACCTGGAGGGGGATGGGATGCTCCGCGAAGTAGTTGGCGATGCCGTTGACCGCGTAGAACTCGTTCTCGCCGTCCAGGTCCGTGTCGAAGCCGTTCATTACCATCACCAGCTCTTTGGCCGGCGGCCGCGGCGTCTTCGGGTCCACGATGAAGGCCCCGTAGAGGCCCTTGTGGATGTGCTTTTTCAGGGGCATCACGTGGCAGTGGTACAGGAAGACGCCGAAGGGCTCGGCCGTGAGCCGGTAGTCGTAGGTCCCGCCCGGGGGCACGATCTCCAGCACCCCATCGGCGTTGGCCGGGTGGATCCCGTGCAGGTGGATGGAGTGGGGGTGCGCGCCCTCGTTCCGGAAGTGAATCACGAGGCGGTCCCCCTCGGTGCAGCGGATGGTCGGTCCCGGCACCGAGCCGTTGAAGGTCCAGGCCGGGAACTTCACCCCCCGGGCCACCTCGATCTCCCGGTCAAAGGCTGTGAGCGTGTACTCCCGCTGGACGCCGCCGCCCGCGAGGCGCGTGACCTTCCCGCTGTCGAAGGCGGTCAGGATCTGCATCGGGTCCAGCGCGCCGGGTGCCTGCCGCTCCACCGGGGCCGGGCGGGTGCCCACGTATCCGGTCGGATTCGGATGGGCCATCCCGGGCGGCATGGGCGGCGTCGCCTCTTTGCCCGAGGCGGCGACTGCCCCACCAGCCAGGCCCAGGCCGGCCGGAAGGCCCCACCTCAGAAACTGTCGCCGGCTCAGCCCAGACATGATTGCCTCCCCCTATGCGTCATCGGCGGCGCGCGCCTCCACCCGGATATGCGAGGCGACCTCGCGCCCCAGGACGTGTGACGTCTCCCCGGTCTTCACCGTGAGCGGGCCATTGAACGGCGCCTTCTCCAGAACCTCGACGGCCGCATCCGGCACCAGGCCGCGGATCCCCAGGTAGCGGAGCACCTCGGCGTCGCTGTCGCTCACCTGCCGGATGACGCCGGTGGCGCCCGGCTCCAGGTCCGAGAGGCGGTCGTGCTCCGCCACCACCAGCGTCCCGTCCTTGGCCGGGATCGGGTCGCCATGCGGATCGCGGGTCGGGCGGCCCAGGGCCTCGAAGATCTTCTCCTCGAACTCCTCGGAGATGACGTGCTCCAGCCGCTCGGCCTCCTCGTGGACCTTGTCCCAGGAGTACCCCAGCGCCTCGGCCAGATAGAGTTCCAGGAGCCGGTGATGCCGGATCACCTCCAGGGCCATCTTCTCGCCCGCCTTGCTCAGGACGACGCCCTGGTACGGGTGGTGCCGGACCAGCTTGAGGCCGGCGAGCTTCTTCACCATCCCCGTGGCCGAGGCGGCAGCCACCCCCATGGCCTCGGCCAGGGCCGAGGTGGACACCGCGCCGCCCTGCTCCTGCAGCTTGTAGATCGCCTTGAGGTAATCCTGCATCGCCTGACTGAACATGGACTTTCCAAAAGATTTGTTTAGGCAGTCCTAAAATAGCCGCCCGGCCGACCTGCGTCAAGCCCAAAATCACAAGGGGGCAGCGTGTGTGACGTGGAATCAGGTTCTCGAAAGTTGGGAATAGGCCAGATGTCGTTGGAGCTGACTGTACTTACGTGGAGTTACGGGTGGCCGCGGAGTCACCGCCGGCGCGGCTGGAGGATAATCCGGCCAGGCTGACCAGGGTAGATCACACCGAGGCGGCCTGCCCGCCGTGGCGCCTGTCTGCGTGCGGACACGCACAGGCAGGGAGCCATCCTTGTCAAACCCAAGAATTTCACCGCCAATCCCGCCAACGGCGGGACAAGGCCGCAAAGGCTCGCCAACCTTCATTGCTTCAGAGGAGCTTCCCGACCGAAAACCTTCGGGGGCGCGTCTCCAAGTTTTTCCGGGTCCGCGCTGTGAATACGGGCAGTTCCTTTGCGTGCTTCGCGCCCGCCTGCCCCGCCTGCCGAGTCAGCGCCGGCAGGCAGACCGGAGCGGCGGGCAGGTGCTTTGCGGTCTAACTGCACTGTTCGGGTTACGGAGGTCCCAAGACCCGTCGGGTCGGCGGACTCCGTAGCCCGTCCGGTTGCTCGCCCGGTCGAACAGATCCAGGCGGGCTCCCTGCTCCACCGCGAAGCCCTGGCACCGGCCCTCCGGGTCAACGACGTCCATATGCCGAGCGTGCTCGGACCGACTGGCCGCCATCACCCCCAATAAGGCCACGGCTGGCATTCTAAAAGGAGCCGATGGAACGGCCCGCGTTGAGCGGCGGCGCCCCACATATCACACCGCGCCGGCCGCTCCAACGCGAAGTTAGGCCACTGGCGCCCATGAAAAGAGTGAAAAGAGGGGACGTTGGTTCAAAAGGAACTTTTCCTCATCGGAGGTATCGGTCCACCCCAGCGACCTCCTCCGCGCTCGCCATCCGGTTCACGAGGGAGGTCGTGACCCCCAGGAACCGGGCGACCGCCGCGCCCGAGTA
>JACQXP010000357.1 GCA_016208645.1 Candidatus Methylomirabilota bacterium
CCAAGAGCTGCCCGAGCATGACCTCGGCGTCCACCTGGTTCTTCGGACATCCCAGATTCACCAGGCTGACCCGGACCGGCTGTCCGTCCTTGGTTCCGTCGCCGTCGGTCATCTCCACCGCTTGATCCATGCCGCAGTCAAGAAATTCGCTCAACGGAAAATTTCAAACGGACACCGGTGTTTCATGTACACGGGGAAGACAGACGAGGCAAGAGAGGCTGGAGATCCTCAGGGACCCGCCGGCTCACGTCGCGTCTGCCGGCCGGGATCCGGGTCGCGCCAATTCCAGCCGATTGCGACCCCCCGACTTGGCCCGGTACAGGGCCTGGTCGGCGTCGTGCACCAGCTCCTCGATCTTGCGCATCCCGGGGGAGAGCGTGGCCACGCCGATGCTCACCGTCAGATCCCCCTGCGGGTTGGAATCCTTACCCCGGAAGGCATGGCCGGCCATCGAGGCGCGGACCCGCTCGGCCTGCAGCGCCGCCCGGTCCAGGTCGGTTTCCGGGAGGATGATGGCGAACTCCTCGCCCCCGTAGCGGGCCAGTATGTCCACGTCCCGAGCATTCCGGCGCAGGACTTCCGCCGTCTCCCGCAGGGCCTGATCCCCCGCCAGGTGCCCGAACTGGTCGTTGTAGCCCTTGAAATGATCCAGGTCGAGCATGAGGAGCGTGAGGGGGCGCTTGTACCGCTGGGCGCGCCGCACCTCGCGCGCCAGCTGGTGGTAGAAGTGGCGGTGATTGGCCAGCCCCGTCAGTTCGTCGGTGATGGCAAGCTGCCGCGTCTCCTCGAAGAGCCGGGCGTTCTCGATGGAGATGGCCGCCTGGCTGGCGAAGGTCGAGACGAGCTGGATCTCATCCTGGTCGAACTCGTGGCGCTCGGTCATGTACAGGTTCATACACCCCAGGGGGCGGTCCTGCGCGATCAGGGGGATGGCCAGGAACGCCGCGTATCCCTGCGCCTGCGCCGCCTGGAGCCAGGGGGCATAGACCGTGTCCGCGGCGATGTCCGGGATCGCCACGGGACGTTTTTCCCGGACCGCGATCAGGCTGGGGCTGCTGCCCTGGCGCGACCGGATGGCCTCGCTCGCCTCCAGCGCCTCGTCGAACAGGTTGTACCCGGCCGCCGTGGACAGGACGCGCCCGTCCGGGCTCAGCAGCATGAGCGACATCGCCTGCGCGTGCAACAGGCCGGAGACCATCTGGCTGATCCGGCTCAGGATATCCTGGAGATTGAAGGTCGAGGCCATGGTCCGGCCGAGCTGGTACAGCGCCTCGAACTCCTGGACCTTGCGCCGGCTGTCGTCGTACAGGTCCGCGTTCTCCAGCGCCATGGCCACCTGCCGTCCGATGGCCGCCAAGAGCGCCGTGTCCTCTGCCAGGAACTGCTGGTCGGGGCGACCCACCACCGTGAGGACGCCCAGGCCCCGGTCATGGGACCAGAGGGGGACGGCGCACACGGGCCGGGGCGGGTTCCCGGAGGCCAGTCCGAGGCCATCCCCCTCCGCGGCATCGGACAGGACCAGGGGTTCCTCCTGCTGCAGGGCCCGCCAGGTCCAGCCGGTTCCGGGAGGCAGGCGATGCAGCGCCTCCCCGGGCTCCGCTGCGAGGCCTCGCCAGGCCCTGAGGACCAGGTGCCCGCTCTTGGGCTCCACCAGGTGCACCAGCCCCTGGGCGAGGCCGAGGGTGTCCAGGGTGCACGTCAGGGCGCCGCCCAGGATCTCGTCCGGGCTCAGGGAGCGGCTGACCGCCAGGGCCACCGCGTTCAGGGCCTGGAGTTCCCGGTTGCGCCGGACCAGGGCCTGGCTCATCCCCTGGATCCGGAGCAGCACCTTGATCCGGGCAATCAGTTCCTCGGTGTTGAAGGGCTTGGTGATGTACTCGTCGGCCCCGATCTCCAGTCCGAGGACCTTGTCCCGCACCGTGTCGCGGGCGGTGAGCATCATCACCGGGATGTGGCGCCAGCGCCCGTCCGCCTTCAGCCGCCGGCAGACCTCGTACCCGTCCATCCCGGGCATCATCACATCCAAGAGCACCAGGTCCACGGGGTGGACGGCCAGGCGGCCCAGGGCCTCGTCCCCCGAATGGGTCACCAGCGTGGCGAAGCCGCGGGCCTCGAGAAGAACCTGGATCATGCGGGCGATCCCCTCCTCGTCCTCCACGACGAGGATGGTGGATCGCTGCCCTGTGGTCACGGCTGCCATGCTGAGCGGACTCCTCTTCCGCAGACTGCTCCCCCGTGCCCCCGGGTGCATCGGGGATCGTCATCCCCGGTGATCCGCGTCCCGCGGAGCTGGGGGGGTGTTTCCCAAGGCTTTTCATCATACACAATCTCCCCAGCCTGGCCCAACAAAAAATGGCACCCGCGGGGGTGCCAGCGTCGTCTCGCCCGGTTTCGCCCGTCAGGCGGCCGGGGGCCCCTTGGGGAGAGTGAAGGAGAACGTGCTGCCCGCCCCCACCGCGCTCTCGACCCAGATCCGGCCGCCGTGCTCCTCCACGATGGCCTTGCAGATGCTCAGGCCGAGCCCGGTGCCTTCCACCTTCTCCTCGGCCGGCAAGGGGACCCGGTAGAAGCGTTCGAAGATTCGGTCCAGGTGCTCCGCCGGGATGCCCATGCCCGAGTCCCGGATCTGCACCAAGAGCTCGGCGGGCAACTCCTGCACCGTCACGCCGATCTGGCCGCTGCGGGGCGTGAACTTCATGGCATTCGACAGCAGGTTGGTGAACACCTGGTCCATCCGGAGACTGTCGGCCGGCACCAGGGGCAGCCCGTCGCCTGCCTGCAGCGTCAGGGAGATCTGCCGGTCCTGGGCCAACCGCCGCAGGCGGTCAATGGTCCCCCGCAGGCCGACGACGACGTCGAAGGGTTCGCGGCGGATCTCGAACCGGCCCGCCTCGATCCGCGCCAGGTCGAGGATGTCGCTGACCATGCGGAAGAGGCGATCCGTATTCTTCTGGGCGATCCCCAGGAGCTCCCGGCTCAGCTCGATCCCCACCCCCTCGTGCAGCAGCACCTCCATGGACCCCTTGATCGCCGTCAGGGGCGTATGCAAATCGTGGGAGACCATGGCCAGGAACTCGGAGCGCAGCCGCTCCAGCTCTTGCAGGCGGGCGTTCAGGGTGGACAGCTCCTCGATCTTGCGGGCCAGGTCCGTGATGTCCTGCATGATCATGAAGAAGCCGCTGTCGGGGTCGTCCGGCAGGATCCAGGCGAAGGCGATGCGCAGGACCCGGTCGCGGTACCGCAGGCTGACGGCGTCCCCGGTCTTGTCGGGGCTGGCCCGCAGGCGCGCCACGGCCTCCTGCAGCGTGGTCCGGTGGTCCGGCGTCAGGATGTCGGTCAACGGGGTCCCGATCAGCTCCAGCTCGGGCCGGCTCAGGATCTGGAGGCCCGCGGGGTTCACGTACAGCACCCGCTGGCGGCCGTCAACCTCCACCACCCCCTCGCCGATGGCCCGGAGGATCGCCTCCTTGTGCCGCTTGATGGCGAGCAGCTCCTTCACCTGCTCGCGCGGGACCGCCTTGTCGAGCCCCAGGATCGACTGCGGCCCCCCGGTCGGGCTGCCCTCCAGGCGGCGGAGCGTCGCCAGGATATTCACCCGCAGCTCGTCCAGCCGTCCCTTGGCCACATAGGCGTCGGCCCCCATGGCCAGCATCTTCTCATGGTCCTCCACCAGGGTTCCCGAGAGGATGATGACCGGGATCTGGCGCAGCCGGGGACTGCCCTTCATGTACTGGCACACCCGGTCCCCGTCGATCTTCGGCATGACGATGTCGAGGACCACGAGGTCCGGCAGCTCCCCGTCCAGGAGCTCCATGGCCTCCATTCCATCGTAGGCCTTGGCCACCTCGTAGCCCTCCTGGCCCAGGACATCGCCCAGGAGCTCGACGTAGAATCGGTCGTTGTCGACGACCAGGGCCCGTTTGGCCACCCGTCACTCCCGATTGCCGATTTCCGATTGTCGATTTGCGATTTCGTCAAACACGTCGGGAAAAATCGGCAATCTGCAATCCAAAATCTGAAATGGGTCAGGGGCGGTAGTTGGTGAACTGCATGTGGATGTCCAGGTCCTGCTGCCGGAGGAACTGGATCACGGCCTGCAGCTGGTCCTTGTCCCGGCCGAAGACCCGGACCTGGTCCTCCTGGATCTGGGCCTGGACCTTGAGCTTCGTCCCCTTGATGAGCTTCACCAGTTCCCGGGCCTTCTCCATCGGGATCCCCTGCTGGAACTCGAGTCGCTGCTTGACCTTGCCGCCCGCGGCCGGCTCCACCTTCCCGCGGCTGAGGGCCTTGAGCGGGACCTGCCGCTTCACCAGCTTCCCCTCCAGGATGTCCAGCATCTGCTTCAGCTTGAATTCGTCTTCGGCGGTGAGCAGGAGGGCGTGCTCCTCGCGGGTGAGGGTCGCCACGCTCCCCTTGAAATCGAAGCGCTGGCCGATCTCCCGGATGGTTTGGTGCATGGCGTTGTCCACCTCCTGCAGGTCCACCTTGGAGGCGATGTCGAAGGAGCACTCGGACGCCATCTCGCTTCTGATCCTTTATCTGAGAGCCGCGGCTCCCGCCGCATCCCCCCGTCACCGCAAGGGCGGGGGGACCACCGTGACACCCGCCGGGGGGGTGAACTGGAACTGCTGGTCGCTGAGGCCCGAGTTCAGTTTCAGGTCCGTGAGCGCGATCACGGTCGTGTTTCCGGCGGCGTCGAAGAGCGTCGTCTTCTCGACCGTGTATCCCTGGAGGTTCACCTCCAGGAGCATCCGGGCGATGCCCGCGTCCGCCCGCAACGGCCGGAGGTCCAGGACCCTGCTGGAGGGCGAGGCCCGGGTCCCGGCGTGCTCCACCGCAGTGATGGCGAAGTCGCGGCGCAACTGGCAGTCCCCGGCCAGGAACGCCAAGGGCAGCCGGGAGGAAAAGACCTCGCCGAGGGCCTGGGCTCTTGCCTGCTTGTCCACGGGGGAGTAGTCCCACAGCGTCGTTCCATCCGTCACGAACAGCCGTGGTTCCGGCGTCTCATACTCCCAGCGCACTTTCCCGGGCCGCTTCAGCATGAACGACCCCCCGCCCTCCCTGACCGCGCCGAGGCTCCGGTTCGTGACGGTCTGTCGAAATCTGGCCGACAGATCCTGGGTCTTGGCGCAGATAGCCTCCACCTTGGCCACGACCTCGTCCACGTCCAGTGCCGCTGGCGCGGCCGCGGCCGGCGTGAGGGGCGAGGCGTGAGGCGTCAGGGGCAAGAGGAAGACCCCGACTCCCCACAGGGCCCACAGCCTCCGAAAGCCCGCGCCCCGCACGGTCAGGACTCCGCCCGGGAGACCAGCACCTCGCGGGGCCGCGTCCCGTCCATGGCGCTCACGATCCCCTCGCGCTCCATGCGCTCGATCATGCGGGCCGCCCGGTTGAAGCCCACCCGCAGGCGTCGCTGGATCATGGAGATGGAGGCCTGTTGAGTCTGGACCACCATCTCCACCGCCTGGCGGTACAGCTCGTCGTTCTCCTCGTCGTCCTCCGCGGCCTTCTCCGGTTCCGGCGGCAGCAGGGACCAGACGAACTCCCCGGGCTTGGGCTGGGGCGCCAGGAAGTCCACCACGCGGCGGATCTCCACCTCGGTGACGTTGCAGCCGTGGATGCGGGTGGGCTTGGAACTGCCGGGCGGGATATAGAGCATGTCCCCCCTGCCGAGCAGCGCCTCGGCGCCGTTCATGTCCAGGATCGTCCGCGAATCCACCTTGGACGCCACCCGGAAGGAGATCCGCGCCGGAAAGTTCGCCTTGATGACACCGGTGAGCACGTCCACCGACGGGCGCTGGGTCGCCACGATGAGGTGGATGCCCACGGCCCGTGCCATTTGCGCCAGGCGCATGATGGCGTTCTCCACCTCGCTCTGGGCCGTCAGGATCAGATCGGCCAGCTCGTCGATGATCACCACCAGCATGGGAAGGCGCCCCCGGTAGGATCCCTGGCTCAGATCGTCCTCGGGGGGCGGCTCCAGGTCCATCCGCCGGTTGTAGCTCTGCAAGTTGCGCGCGCCCACTTGGGCGAACAATTTGTACCGCTCCTCCATGTGCAGGACGACGCGCTGGAGGCGCTTGGCGGCGTCTTTCGGATCCGACACCACCTTATCCGCCAGGTGCGGGACCCCGTTATACACCGACAGCTCCACCCGTTTCGGGTCGATGAGGAGCAGCCGCACATCCCGCGGCTCCGCCTTGTACAGCAGGCTGAGGATCAGGGAGTTGATGCACACGCTCTTGCCCGAGCCGGTCTCCCCCGCGATCAGCAGGTGGGGCATCTGGGCCAGGTCGGCCACCATCGGGCTCCCGCCGATCTCCTTCCCCAGGGCCAGCGGCAGCGGCAGGGCCTCATTGGCGAACTCCTTGGTGGCCAGCACCTCCCGCAGGTGGACCGTGGCCCGGTGCTGGTTCGGGATCTCCACGCCCACGGCCGCCTTGCCCGGGATCGGCGCCACGACCCGCACGCTCAGGGCCTTCAGGCCCAGCGCCAGATCATCCGCCAGCGCCACGATCCGATTGATCTTGATCCCCGGGCCCGGCTCGATCTCGTAGCTGGTGATCACCGGCCCCGGGTTCACCGCGGTGACCCGGCCTTCCACGCCGAACTCCAGGAGTTTCTTCTCCAGGATTTGCGAGTTCTGCGCCATCTCCTCCTGGCTGGAGCCGACCTGCCCGGCCGGCGGCGCATCCAGGAACTTCAGCGAGGGCTTGGTGTAGCCCCGGGTGGGGGAGAGGAATGGGAAGGCCGCCTGCTGGGATCTGGGCGTCTTGGGCGCCTTGGCTGGGGCAGCCGGAGGATCCGGCGATATGCTGATTGCCGGGGAATCCGCCGGCTCCGCGACCGGCTCGGTCGGAGGCGCCGCGGGTGCAGCCGCCACCGTCGGCGCCGCGGCGGCGCGGGCAGCCGCCCGCCGAGCACGCCAGTCCGCCACGGCGGACCGCACCCGGGCCGAGATCCGACTGACGGCGGCCGAGGGCCACGCGAGAAAGGAGGCAAGCGGCCGCTCGGAGAGGCAGATGACGGCCAGGGCCAGTCCGGCCAGGGCCAGGACCGCCATGCCGAATCTCCCGAGGGAGAAGAGGAGCAGCCTGGACAGCTCATCGCCCAGGAACCCGCCGGGCCGCTCGACGCGCCCCCCCGGCACCAGACCCACCTGGTGGAGCAGACTGGCCAGCAGGCTCAACGAGGGAACGAGCAGGATCAACCCGGCGGCCCGGCGCCACGCGCATGCCAGGCGTCGGCCCCCGACCCAGGTCCAGCCCCACAGGAAAAGGGCCGGCGGAACGAGCAGGGCCGACAGCCCCAGGAGGCCGAGCAGATCCCCCGCCAGCTCGGACCCCACCCGGCCCACGGCGTTGCCGATCTGCCGGTCAATTGCGGTGGCGTAGCTGAAGAAGGAGGGATCCTGGGGATCGAAGGTGGCCAGGCTGGCCAGCGTCAGGATCGCGACCGCCATGGCCAGGACGCCGATCCCTTCCCGGGTCTTGTCGTGCCGGAAAAAGGCCGCCAGGGCTTTCAGCCACTCGCTCGGCCGGCTCAGGTCCATCGCCACGCTGACCCCTCACCCCCCTCCCGGGTCCCAGAGTTTATAGCGCGCCGCCCGCCAATCTCCAAGTTCTTTCTTTCCGTGAGACGGAAAACGTGAAACGTGAACTTGAACCCGCCCGCAGCCGATGTCTCCCGTCACGCTTCACGGGATCACCTTTCACGCCTCACGCCTCACGTTTCACGCTTCACGTTTCACGCCTCACGTTTCACGTTCCCCGGCTCTCAGACCTCGATAATCACCGGCAGGATCATGGGGCGCCGTTCCACGGTTTTCTGCAGGAATTTCCGGACCACCGACCGGATCCGCTGCTTGATCAGGCTCCAATCCGTCTTTTCCTCGACGCTGCAGCCCTCCAGCACCGTGAGGATCAGCCGCCGGGCCTCCTCGAAGAGCACGTCGTCCTCCGGCAGGTGGGCGAACCCCCGCGAGATGATCTCCGGCCCGGAGACCACCTGCCCGGTCTTGTCGAACCCGATGACGATCACCACCATGCCGTCCTGGGCCAGGTGCTGGCGGTCCCTGAGGACGGTGTCCCCCACGTCCCCCACCCCCTTCCCGTCCACGAAGACCCGGCCCGCGGCCACCTTGCTCACCAGAGCGGCGCGGGTCGGCGTGACCTCCAGGACGTCCCCGTTGTCCAGGAGGAAGACGTGGTCGGGCGGCATCCCCATGCCCCGGGCGAGCTGGGCGTGGGAGTAGAGGTGCCGGTATTCCCCGTGCACCGGCACCAGGAAGCGGGGGCGGGTCAGGTTGAGCATGAGCTTCAGCTCTTCGCGGCTGGGATGTCCGGACACGTGGACGCCGGCCATCACGTCCTCCGTGATCACCTGGGCCCCCCGCTTGAAGAGCTGGTTGACGGTGCGGGCGATGGACTTCTCGTTGCCCGGGATCACCCGTGCCGAGAAGATCACCGTGTCCCCCGGCTGGATCTCGATCTGCCGGTGCTCGCCCACCGCCATGCGGGCCAGGGCCGAGAGGGGTTCCCCCTGGCTGCCCGTGGTGATGATCACGCTCTGATCCGGGAGAGTGCGCCGCAACTCGTCCAGGCGCACCAGCGTCTCCTCCGGCACCCGCAGGTAGCCCAGCTCGGCCGCGATCCGGGTGTTGGCCGTCATGCTCTTGCCGTTCACCGCGACCTTCTTGCCCAGCCGCGCGGCCACGTCCAGGACCTGCTGGATCCGGTGGATGTGGCTGGCGAAGCAGGCCACGATGATCCGGCGGGGCGCGGTGCGGAAGATCGGCTCCAGGGTGCGCGCGACCTCGGACTCGGACGGGGTCACGCCGTCCCGCGTGGCGTTGGTGCTGTCGGAGAGCAGGACCTGCACCCCCCGCTCCCCCAGTTCGGCGAGCTTCCCGAAGTCGGTCAGCTCCCCGCCCACGGGCGTCTGGTCGAACTTGAAGTCGCCGGTGTGGACGATCAGCCCGGCCGGGGTGTGGGCGGCGATCGCCACCCCGTCGGGGATGCTGTGGCCGACCCGAATGAACTCCAGGGTGAAGGCGCCGAGCTGCACGCGGTCGCCGGCCCGGATCCGGCGCAGGTCGGCCGTGCGGTCCAGGTCGAACTCGCGAAGCTTCTCCTGGACCAGCCCGAGGGAGAGCGCGGTGCCGTGGACAGGGACGGGAAGTTGCGGCAGGAGGTAAGGCAGGGCGCCGGTGTGATCCTCGTGACCGTGGGTGAGGACGATGCCGCGGACCTTGTCCCGCTGCTCCAGCAGGTAGGTCACCTCGGGGAGCACGAGGTCAATCCCCAGCATCTCCTCCTCCGGGAACATGAGGCCGGCGTCAATGACCAGGAGATCCTCCTCGGTTTCGAGGAGGGTCATGTTCATCCCGATCTCGCCCAGCCCGCCCAGGGGGATGATGCGCACCCACGGCTCACTGTGACTCAAAACGAACGCGGTCCTCCTTCATAGACAGGCAATTTGGCAACTCGGCAACTTGGCAATCGGGTCGTTCCCAGTTGCCCAGTTGCCGGATTGCCCGGCTGCCAGTTCCTCAGGTGCGAGCCGCCACCCGCCGCTCTTCCGAGGCGGCCGCGCCGCGCCGCGAGGCGCCCCGCTTCACCAGGGCCACCTTCAGCACCTGATCCATGTCGTCCACGTACACGAACTGCATCCCGCGCCGGACGGTGGCCGGCAGCTCCTTCACGTCCTTGTCGTTCTTGCTCGGGACGATGACCGTCTTGATCCCCATCCGGCGGGCCGCCAGGGCCTTCTCCTTGAGGCCGCCGACGGGCAGGACCTTCCCCCGCAGCGTGATCTCGCCGGTCATGGCCACGTCCCGGCGGACCGGCATACGCGTGAGGGTGGAAATCAGCGTCGTGGCCATGGTGATCCCGGCCGAGGGGCCGTCCTTGGGAATGGCCCCGGCCGGCACGTGGATGTGGATGTCGTGCTTGGCGAAGGTCTCCTCCTTGATCCCCAGGCTGACCCCCCGCGACCGGGCGTAGCTCATGGCCGCCTGGGCCGATTCCTTCATGACGTCTCCCAGGTGCCCGGTGAGCGCCAGGTTCCCCTTGCCCCGCATCATGGTGCACTCGATGTACAGGATGTCTCCGCCGGTCTGGGTCCAGGCCAGGCCCGTGGCCACCCCGATCTCGTCCTTCTCCTGCTCCGCTTCGGGCAGGAACTTGGGCGCACCCAGGAAGCGGTGCAGGCTGGCGGCGGTGACCCGGGTCAGGCCCTTCTTCCCCTCGGCCACGTCCCGCGCCGCCTTCCGGCAGATGGTGGCGATCTCTCGCTCCAGGTTGCGGAGGCCCGCCTCCCGCGTGTAGCTCTGGATGATCTTCAGGATGGCGTCATCGGTGAACTCCAGGTGCTTCTTGTTGATCCCGTGCTCATCCAGTTGCCGGGGCAGGAGGTACCGGTTGGCGATGTGCAGCTTCTCTTCCTCGGTGTAGCCCGAGATCTCGATGATCTCCATCCGGTCCTTCAGCGCCGGCAGGATGGGATCGGCCAGGTTCGCCGTGGTGATGAACATCACGTTCCGGAGGTCGAAGGGCACCCCGAGATAGTGGTCCGTGAAGGACACGTTCTGCTCCGGGTCCAGCACCTCCAGGAGCGCCGCCGAGGGATCGCCCCGGAAATCCGCCCCCACCTTGTCCACCTCGTCCATCATGAAGACCGGATTGTTGGTCCCGGCCTGCTTGATCCCCTGGATGATCTTCCCGGGCAGGGCGCCGATGTAGGTCCGCCGGTGGCCCCGGATCTCCGCCTCGTCCCGCACGCCGCCCAGGGAGATGCGCACGAACTTCCGGCCCAGGGCCCGTGCGATGGAGCGGCCCAGGGACGTCTTGCCCACGCCCGGCGGCCCCACGAAGCACAGGATCGGGCCCTTCATCTGCTTCTTCAGCTTGCGGACCGCCAGGTACTCCAGGATCCGCTCCTTCACCTTCTCCAGGTCGTAGTGGTCCTTCTCCAGGATCCTGTGGGCCTGTTTGATGCTCAGCTTGTCCTTGGTCTGCTTGGCCCACGGCAGGTCGATCAGCCAGTCCAGGTAGGTGCGGATGACCGACGCCTCGGCCGCGTCCGGATGCATGCGCGACAGCCGGCCAAGCTGGGTCTTGGCCTCCGGCGCCACCTCGGGCGGCATCTTGGCCCGCTCGATCTTCTGCTCCAGCTCCTGGATCTCCTGGCTGCGCTCGTCGGTCTCGCCCAGTTCCTTCTGGATGGCCTTGAGCTGCTCCCGCAGGTAATACTCCCGGTGGGTCTTGTCCATTTCCTCCCGGGCCTGCGACTGGATCTTGTGCTGCATCTCCTGCACCTCGATCTCTTTGCCCAGGAGCTCGGAGAGCTTCTTCAGCCGCTCCACCGGGTCGAAGATCTCCAGGATCTGCTCCGCCTGCTCCACCTTGAGGTCCAGGTTGCTGGCCACCAGGTCGGCCAGTCGCCCGGGGTGCTCCATGTTGTTGAGGATAACCAGCACGTCGGGCGAGACCCCCTTGCCCAGGTTGACGCCCTTCTGGATCTGCTCCTTGACCGAGCGGATCAGGGCCTCCACCTCCAGACCCTGAGGGGCCGTCTCCGGCTCCGTCACCTCGGCGATCTTGGCCTCGAAGTAGGGGTCCCGCCGGGTGAATCCCAGGATGCGGGCGCGCGACACCCCTTGCACCAGGATCTTGACCCGGCCGTCGGGCATCTTCAGCATCCGCATGATCATGGCCACCGTGCCCACGGGATACAGATCCTCGGGGCCGGGATCCTCGGCCTCGGCGTCCCGCTGGGCCGCCAGGAGGATCAGGCGCTCCCGCGACAGGGCCTCGTCCACCGCCCGGATGGATTTGTCCCGCCCCACGAACAGGGGCAGGATCATGAACGGATAGACCACCACATCCCGGACCGGCAGGAGCGGGACCTGGGACGGCATCTTCCGCTCGCCCTGCGGCTGCTCCACGCCGACCCCGGTCTCGATCTTTTCCCCGCTGCCTTCCACATCCACGTCGCGGTCTTTCAAGGGAGGATCTCCTTCGCCCGCGTCCCGCTGGGCGGGAGAGCTGGGCAGTCCGTTGGCGTCGGTGGCGTGAACGTCAGGCCTCGTCCCGTCGCTTGCCTCCGGGCACGCTTCGTCCCCGCGAACGCGCGTCCGGCTTCCGACGGGCCTTCGTCCGCTTGATGCGTTCGGGCCGGGTATCCATGTCCGGATCCCAGAGGTCGTCGTAGGGGTCGGGCGAGGTCTCGGTCTCGGTCTCGTCCTCGGTGGCGACGGGTTCCAGCTCGTCCTCCCGAGGGGCCGGGGCCCCCGCCTGCTCGGGATCCGGGACCGGCGGGTGACGGGGCGGTGGTTTCTGGGTCATGGACTCTGCGTGACCGCCCGGCGGGACCCCCGCCGGGTCGGTCCTGCCCCGGGCGATCCCGCATCTGCCCGGTGCGGCTGTGGCTGGCCCGAATCCAGGTTCAGGCCGCGCAGGAACTCCTTGAACCCCGGGGCCAC
>JACQXP010000358.1 GCA_016208645.1 Candidatus Methylomirabilota bacterium
GCGATTAGTCCTTTGCGCCGCGCAAGATCTCCACCGCGATCGCCTCGTCCCCGGTGGCGACCCGGCGGAAGTTGATGCGACGCGGGCACCCGGCTTGATGCTCTCGAACGCGGCTGACTTTCCGGCCGCCGTGATCTTCGTCTTGTCGGTTACCTCCGCTCCCACCCGGAGCACCTCTTTCCCGAGGGGGATATCCACCACCAGCATCCGGCTGGCCGGGACGATGGCGACGATTGTGCCCACATGCCCCGTCGGTTGCTCCGCCTTCGCCGGTTTTTCCGGAGCGGCTGGTTCCGCCTTGGTCGCTGCGGGAGTTTCGGCCTTTTTCTCCGCCTCGCCCGCCAACGCTGGCACCAATGGCAGTGCAGCCAGGGTCACGGCCAGCCCAATGAACGTCATCCAGAGGAATCCATTTCTCATGACGCACCTCCACGCCTGAATGGATGACTTCCTCTCCCCAGACTGCCGACTACTGAATCGGCTCCACGAGGATGACCTCGCCCCACCACTTCTCTTTCTGCGCCGCCGCTATATCCTGCTTGGTGGTCTCCTTGGGCGTCGCGCGCCGCAGGGAGTACCCCATGTGGTGCCACGTCGCGAAGTGCGCCCCGTTCTTGCGCGTCTCTTCGAGCGCCGCCTGTGTGCTCGCCGAACAGGCCGACAATGAGAACAGTGCTCCCGCCGCTATCAGTCCCATCCACAGCTTCTTACGCATGACGTTACCCTCCTTTCCGTCGTCGAAATCCCCCAGAGCTTCTTATCGGGATGGGATGGCGAAGTGCACCCTGCGGTTCCACTGCCAGGCACTCTCGTCGTGGCCGAGGACGAACGGGCGCTCCTCGCCGTAGCTGATCGTGACGATCCGTGTGGCGTCTATGCCAGCGGCTATTAGATAGTCCCTGGTCGCTTTGGCCCGCCGGTCGCCCAGGCCAAGGTTGTATTCGTTGGTCCCGCGCTCGTCGGCATGCCCCTCGATGGTGATCTTCGCCACCGGATTGGCCTTCAGCCAGGTTACGTTGTCGTTCAGGGCCGCTTTCTGATCGTCCCGGAGGGTGGCGCTGTCGAAGCCGAAGAAGATGTCCTTTTGCGCACCTCCTCATTTTGCTGGCTGGACGTGGTCACGCGGCGCTCCGTGCTGCTGATTCGATGGTGAGGATCTCCGGCGTTGACTGTTTCACAGTCGCGGCCGCAGTGGCCTCACGAAGGTAGACCACGGCCCCATGGTCGGCTAGCTTTACCTCGGCCCACCCGCCGCGGAGCGCCGGCAGCAGGGCCGGACTCGTCGCCCCGAGGCCGCCGAACCGCGCCTCGGACGTATCCACCAGACGGCGCCAGGGACCTGGGGGAACCCGGAGGCGGACCACGCGGCCCTCGGCCGCAAAGTGGAGCACACCGAATGCAGCCGTTCCATCCTGGCTCCTCCGGAAGACGGCTAGCGTGTGGTCATCCAGGTTCCGTGCCTGGACCCGCCGCTTCCGGGCCACGCCCAAGACCGGGTACTGCCGTCGCAGGGTGAGCAGGGTACGGTAATACTCCAGGAGCCAGCGATGTGGGTACTCGGTGTGCAGGTTCCAATTCAGTTTCGAGCGGGTGAAGCTCGCGGGATCCTGGGGGTCGGGCACCTCTCCCGTCCATCCGAAGGTGGCGAACTCTTCTCGCCGCCCCCGGCTGACCGCCTCCCGCAGAGTGGGATCACCGAAGTCAGTGAAGAAGAGAAACGGCGACCGCTCTCCGTACTCCTCCCCCATGAAAAGGAGAGGAACGTATGGGGAAAGCAAAACGGCCGTGGCGGCCAGTTTGAGCCCATCGAAGTCCACCAGCGAGACCAGGCGCTCACCCCGGGCGCGGTTGCCCACCTGGTCGTGGTTCTGGGCGCAGACGACGAACCGTTCTGGAGGAATGTCCCTGGTAGGGGTGCCGTGGGGGCGCCCCCGGAACGAGGAGTACTGTCCATCGTAGACGAAGCCGTCGGTGTATGCCTTGGCCAGTTGCTTCAGGGATCCGAAATCCGCGTAGTATCCGTTTCGCTCTCCGGTGAGGAGCGTGTGGAGGCAGTGGTGGAAATCATCGTTCCACTGTCCCGCCAGCCCGGAGCCGCCCTTCCGCACCGGATCAATGACCCGGCGGTCGTTGAGGTCACTCTCGGCTACCACCGGGACGATGCGACCGAGCCGGCGGGCCAGCCGCTGCACGGTCTCGTTCAGCTCCCGCAGGATATGCACCGGGCTTTGGTCGAAGATGCCGTGAATGGCATCCACCCGCAGTCCGTCAATATGGTATTCCCGCGCCCAGTGCAGCGCATTGGCGATGATGAAGTCCCGAACGCCCCTGGCATTCGCCCCGTCGTAGTTGATGGCCTGTCCCCAGGGGGTCTTGTACCGGCGGGTAAAGTACGGGCCGAACTCCGCCAGGTAGTTTCCCTCCGGACCCAGGTGGTTGTAGACGACGTCCAGGACAACGGCCAAGCCGTGCGCATGACAGGCATCCACCAGGCGCTGGAGGCCGGCCGGCCCTCCGTAGGTTCGCTGGGGAGCGAACAGCCCCACCCCGTCGTAGACCCAGTTGCGGGATCCGGGGAAGCTGGCCACCGGCATGAGCTCGATCGCCGTCACCCCGAGGTCCTTCAGGCGCTGCAAGCGAGGGATCACCGCCCCTAAGGTGCCCTCCGGCGTGAAGGTCCCCACGTGCAGTTCATAGATCACCATGTCCCGCAAAGGCGTCCCCCGCCAGCCAGCGTCGGTCCAGGCGAAGGCGCCGGTGTCCACCACTTCCGAACCACTTCCGAGGGTCCGTGCACGCCTTCGGGAAGCGCGCGGGACGCGGGATCCGGCCGGCGACGCTCTCCGTCGAGGACGTAGAAATAGCGGAGGCCGGCCTCGCCCCGTGTCGTGCCGACGAAGTAGCCGCTGGGGGTCGATCGTAGCTCCCGGCTCGCGCGCTCCGGGTGGACGATCTCGACCGCGACCCGGCGACAGTGGGGGGCCCAAACGCGAAAGCGGACCCGCCCATCCCCCAGGCAGACGCCGCCCGGCTCAGCCGCCAGCCTTCGGTTCTGCGTTCCCGTCTCCATAGGGGTGGCGAAGGTCGTCATCGGGACGCGATCACGAAGTGCGCCCGGCGGTTCCACCTCCAGGCGCTCTCGTCATGGCCGAAAACGAAGGCACGCTCCTCGCCATAGCTGATCGTGACGATCCGTGTCGGGTGAATGCCAGCGGCGACAAGGTAATCCTTGGTTGCCTTGGCCCGCCGTTCGCCCAAGGCAAGGTTGTACTCGCTGGTCCCCCGCTCGTCCGCATGCCCCTCGATGGTAATCTTCACGGTTGAATTGGCCCTGAGCCAGGCGGTGTTCTCGTTCAGGGCCGCTTTCTGGTCGTCCCGAATGATGGACTCGTCGAAGTCGAAGAAGATGTCCTTCAGGGGCACTGCCGCCGGTGCGGCCGGGGATACGGGAGCCGCAGGTGGCACCGGGGGGACCGGCACTTCCGCCGGTGGTACCGGCCGGGTCACCGGGATATCTCCCGCGGGTGGGACGGGAGCGGCGCCGGGCGGGGACGCGGGCACACCGGCCTGCGGCCCGACGACCGCGGGGCCGGCCTGACCAATCTCCGGCTGCTTCGGACATCCGGCTAAGAGTCCCACGCCCAGGAAAAGCACTGCAATGAGACCAGCACGCCTTTTCATCTCGCTCACCCCTCTCGCCCCCGACGGGGGCCGAGGAACTGCCAACAGATGACCCTTCCCTCGGCGTCTTTCCTTCAGATTGGACCGGACCCGATTACTTCAGGGGACGGACCCGGTGGAGCTCATCCTCAAGCACCTTGCGGGCTTCGGCCTCCCGGCGGGCGCGCTCTTCCGCCGCCTTGGCCCGCCCTTCCTGCTCGGCGATGCGGTATTCGTACTCGGATCGTTGCTGCTGGAGTTGCCGGGTGAGATCCGCCGCCTTCAGCCCCCAGAGGTAGTACCCGACGCCGAGGCCGATCAAGAACGCCAGGACAGCGGCCACCCCGTGCGTGACGATTCGCATGGTCATCTCCCCTAGCGCACGGCGCGACCCGCGCCAGGGATCCGGCCGGCCGCGTCCTTCAGGTACCGGTAATAATCGCTGTCCGTCGTCAGGATTAGGACCGAGTTCTTGTTCTGGCCCTCCCTGTAGGCCTCCAGGGTTCGCGAGAAGGCGTAGAACTCGGGATCGCGGTTGTAGGCGGTGCCGTAGATCTTCGTGGCCTCGGCATCCGCCTTCCCCCGGACCTCCTGGGCCCGCCGGTAGGCGGTGGACCGGATCTGGCGCAGTTCCTTCTCCATGGTGCCCAGGATCTCCGCGCTTCGCCCTTCCCCCTCCGACCGGAAGCGGGCGGCGATGCGCTTCCGCTCGGAGATCATGCGCGCGTACACCTTCTCCCGGACGCTCTCCACGTAATCCAGGCGCTTGATGCGCACATCCACCAGCTCGATCCCGTATTGGGGGATGATCTTCCGGGCCTCGGCCAGGATGATCCGGGTGATCTCTTCGCGGCCACGGGCGATTTTCTTCTTCAGTTCCTCCTCCAGTTCCGCGGGGACCTCCTCCAAGGCCTCTCCCTTGGGGATCACCCACGAGGTGCTGCGCACCAGCTCCACCAGCTCGCTGCCCGAGACCTGATCCCGGACCACGGAATCAATGATGTCGTCCAGGCGAGACTGGGCCCCTCGCTCGGTGGCCACGCTCTCCAGGAACTTCTTCGCGTCGGCGATGCGCCAGCGGGCCGTGGTATCCACCCAGATGAACTCCCGCCCCTTGGTGGGGATCTGGTTCGGGTCACCGTCCCAGATCAAGAGGCGCTTCTCGAAGCGGCGGACCTCCTGGACGAAGGGGAGTTTGACGTGCAGCCCCGCCTCGGTCACCAGGTCCCCCACGGGCCGGCCGAACTGCACAATGATCGCCTGCTGGCCCTCCTCCAGGGTGTAGAAGGTTCCGGAGAGCACGAGGAGGATCACCACCGCCAGGACCCCGACCGAAACCTTCAGCACGCTCTTCATGGCTGTTTCCCTCCGGCCGCCGGCTTGCCACCCGACTCCAGGGGGAGCCAGGGCACCAGGGCCTTCTGGTCGCGGTCTACTCCAGAGCGTAGCCCTCGGCCTCGGTGATAGTCCGGGCCGCTTCACCCCGCGCCTTGGGGATCTCCCGGTTGGCCTGCTCCTGGGCTTGGTTGATCGTCCGTTCCCGGTCCTGCCGCGCCTCGTTCACCTCGTTGAAGGCCGGTTTAACGGGATCGGGCGGCGTCACGTCCTGGAGCTCCACGGTGACCAGGCGGATCCCCGCCCCGTAGTCGGTCAGGATCTTCTGCATCTCCTCCTTCACCTCGGTGGAGACGGCCACGCGGCCGACGGTGAGGACGTCGCTCCCCAGCCGGTTGCCGACCACCCGGCGCATGACTGCCTCCGCCAAGTCCCGGATCGTCTGCGGGGTGTCTCGGATTTGAAACAGGTAGCGGACCGGATCCTCGATGCGGTACTGGACGATCCACTGGACGTCGATCACGTTGAGGTCGCCGCTGAGCATGAGCGACTCCCCCTTGAACGCCTTGTTGTCTGCGTATTGCGTCCGCCGGCCGGGAGCGGTGGCCACGCTCCGGAATCCGAACTCCTCCTTGAGGACTCGGGCCGTAGGGATCAGTCGAACACGCTCGATGCCGTACGGTAGCTTGAAGTGGAGGCCAGGGCCCACCGTCCGGACCACTGCTCCGAAGCGCTGGACGACGCCCGTCTCCTCGGGTTGCACCGTGAACCAGCTCGACCAGAACAGGATCGCCAGGAGCAGGACGACGGCGCCTGGGACGAGCCGCCAGCCGCCCATCCCACGGAGGGGATTCCGAAACTCCCGGAAGACTCGTTCGAGGTCCGGCGGGACCCAGCCGCTCCCGCTGGGCCCTTCTGGGTCATACCGTTGCATGGCTTTTCTCCTTCCTGTGAGGATTGTCCATCGTCAGGCCGGGCCCATGGCTGCCTGGGTCCTGGCATAGACTGGCAGCCACGCCGGCTGCCGATCGAACCGCCGTAGACTGCGAATGATACGCTCCGGATCGCCCCAGTCGCACCACGAGATCCCCCGGGCGGCCAGGACCAACAGGGCCTCCGGGTGCCGCGCCAGCAGGGCCCGGGAGAGGTTCGTGGAGCGGAGGTGCCTGTAGGCTTGTCTCAGGGCCGCTGCCTCGGCCGGCGTTCCCAGACACGGGGCGACGGCGCGGAGGACAGTGAGGACCTCCGGGACCGCGGCCTCGGCCAGG
>JACQXP010000359.1 GCA_016208645.1 Candidatus Methylomirabilota bacterium
GCCACAACCTGCGCGGGTTCGAAAAGGCGGAGAAAGTCGGCCCGAGCCTCCTCCGGGTCCGCACCAAGTCGGACCCCTCCTGGATGGTGCTATGGATCCAAATTCCCCGGGGGTACCTGCCGCTCACCAAGATGCCCAACTTCAACCTGTCGGAGGACGAGGCGCTCTCCGTGGCAGCCTACCTCCTGAAGAACTCGGAGCCGGAGGAGCCGTATCCCACGGCCTACCAGCCGGGCTCGGCGGAGCGGGGGCGGGAGTTGGTGAGCCGCGTGGGGTGTCTCGGCTGCCACCAGATCAAGGAGATGGAGTCTCTGAGGAAGGGCACGACGGCCCTGCCCACCGCCCCGGCGGAGTCGGGGAGCCCGGGTGAGGGCAAGGAGAAGGACAGGGCGGCGGGCCAGGCTGCCGAGGCGAAACCGGCGGCCGCGGAGGGGCAGGAACCACGGTCCGCAAAGCGGACCGAGGTGAAGGAAGAGGCGCCCCCGGCCTACCCCGGAGCCGGTGAGGTGTATGTGGGCGGGCCGACCTTCGGCCCGGACCTGAGCCAGGTGGCGAGCAAGGCCAACGCCGAGTGGCTGTACCGGTGGCTGAAGGATCCCAAGCGCTACCGGCCCAAGACCAACATGCCGAACCTACGGCTCGCGGATCAGGAGGCGCGGGACATCGCCACCTACCTCATGACGCTGGGGCACCGCCAGGAGCGGCCCGCCCTCGCCGCGGAGCTTCAGCAGGAGGCGCGGGTGAAGGCCGGGGAGGCCCTGATCCGGAAGCGGGGCTGCTTCGGCTGCCACGAGATCAAGGGGTTCGAGACGGCCGAGAAGATCGCGCCGGACCTCACCGACTTCGGCGTGAAGCGGGTGGACCGCCTGTTTTTCGGCGAGGCGGTGGAGGTGCGGCAGACCTGGGAGGACTTCGTCTTCTGGAAGCTGAAGAACCCCCAGATCTACCAGACGGCCCTGGCGCCCCAGATCATGCCCAACTTCGGCTTGACGGAAGAGCAGATCAAGGCCATCCGGGTCTTCCTGAAGAGCCAGGTGGATGTGCCGGTGCCGCGGGCCTTCGAGCGGCGGCTCAGCGACATGGAGGTCGCGGTCCAGGAGGGCCGGCGGATCCTACAGAAGTACAACTGCACCGGCTGCCACGTCATCGAGGCCAAGGGCGGGGACATCACCACCTTCTACGAGGCCCCGCAGGTGGCCCCGCCCCCGCTGGTCGCCGGGCACCTCCAGGAGGGGGAGAAGGTCCAGGCCACCTGGCTGTACGAGTGGCTGGCCCGGCCGACCAGCCTGCGCCCGTGGCTGAAGGTGCGGATGCCGACCTTCCCCGTCACCATTGACGAGGCCACCACCCTGAGCAAGTATTTCTCCGCGCTGGCCGGCAAGGGCTTCCCCTACGAGTTCGTCCGGGTGGAAGAGTATTCGCCGGAGCTGGTGGAGGCGGGGCGCAAGCTGGCCTCCAAGGATTACTTCGATTGCTTCTCCTGTCACGTCCAGGGCAGCAAGCTGCCCGAGGGGCCCCCGGAGGGCTGGGCGCCGGATCTCGGCCTGGCGCGGCGGCGCTTGCGACCCGAGTGGATCGTGAAGTGGCTCAAGGACCCCCAGAAGATCCAGCCGGGGGCGAAGATGCCGAGCTTCTTCCCCGGCGGTCCCGACGACATCCTGGGGGGAAACGAGGAGCAGCAGATCATCGCCCTCCGGGACTACATCATGTCCCTGGGGGAGCGGTGACCGGGCTCCTCCGCATCTGACGATCGGCAGTCAGGCACATCAGGAAGGAGGATGGGAAAGCATGAAAGTGGTATGGATGGTCGGTGCCATCATGGGTCTGATCCTGGGCAGCGTGTCTCTCGCCCTGGCGCAGGACGCGGGGAGCATCAGCGGGAAGATCACACTCGCGGGCGAGCCGCCGGCCAAGAAGAAGCTGGACGTCACCAAGGACAAGGAGGTCTGCGCGAAGGTCGAGCACTTCGACGAATCGTTGGTGGTGGGCTCGGACAAGGGCGTTGCGAACGTGGTGGTCACCGTGGTCGGGGCCAAGGGTGGCAAGTTCGCCTCGCAGAAGGTGGAGCTGGATCAGAAGGGTTGCAGGTACACGCCGCGCGTGGTCGTAGTGCCCACCACGGGGCAGTTGGATATCCTGAACAGCGACGGGATCCTGCACAACATCCACACCTACAGCACGGCCAATCCCTCCATCAACAAGGCCCAGCCCAAGTTCAAGAAGGTCCTGACCGAGAAGTTCGCCAAGCCCGAGATCATCAAGGCCGCCTGTGACGCCCATGCCTGGATGACCGGCTGGATCGTGGTCACGGATCACCCCTTCGTGGCGGTGACGGACGAGAAGGGGAATTTCACCATCAAGGATGTCCCGGCGGGCAACTACAAGGTCGAGATCTGGCACGAGACCCTGGGCAAGCAGGTGAAAGAGGTCAGCGTGAAGGCCAAGGAAGGGGCGAAACTCACGGTGGAGCTAGCCAAGAAATAGCGGCCGCGCCTCGTGTCCGGCACCGCGTCGAGCGAGAGGCCCTTCCCCGAATGCCATGGGGGGAGGGCCTCTTTTTTGTCGAGGCGAAATAGGGCCGAAACGATCCGAGCGATCGTGTGGATGTGTGGTCAATCGTCGAAGAGCGGGAATTTTCGCATCACAATCGGAAATTCTCCCTTGACACATCCTGCGTTAAGGGAATAAAAGACAGGAACGGTACAGTAAGTCCGCATTGACACAAGCGTTTCGCTTGTGATCCAGCCACAAACCGGAGAAGGCACGAGGACGGGTAGCGCGCCATGATGAGCTGGCTCCCGGAGAATGTGTCCACGTATGGCGGGGAAGTGGATTTCCTCTTCTACCTGATCTACTACATCACGGGCGCAACGTTCCTGCTGGTGACGGTCACCATGCTGACCTTCCTCATCGTGTACCGCCGACGCGAGGGCCGCCGGGCGACCTACAGTCACGGGAACACCACCCTGGAGATCATCTGGACCATCGTCCCGGCGATCATCCTGGTCGTGCTCTCCTTCATGAGCCAGGCCTCCTGGGCCAGGATCAAGGGCCACGCGCCGCCCGGCGACGTGGAGGTCCAGGTGACGTCGAAGCAGTTCAACTGGGAGATGACCTATCCCGGGCCGGACGGGAAGTTCGGGACGGGGGACGACGTGACGCTGGAAAACCAGCTCCACGTCCCCGTCGGCAAGGTGGTGCGGGTCCACCTCAGGTCAAAGGACGTGATCCATAGTTTCTTCCTGCCGAACCTGCGGCTGAAGCAAGACACCGTGCCGGGACGGGAGATCCCGGCCTGGTTCCAGGCGACCAGGGCCGGCAAGTACGAGATCCCCTGCGCGGAGCTGTGCGGCTTCGGCCACTCGGGCATGAAGGGGTGGCTGTACGTCCACCCGGCTGACGAGTACGAGAAGTGGGTGAAGGAACGTTGGCCCTCCTCATGAAACGATTTCGGATTTCGGATGTCGAATTTCGGATTTGGTCGAGCAATCTCTCCGAGGTTTGAAATCCGAAATCCCTGCCTGCGCCGCGGCCGGCGCGGCAGGCAGGCGCAATCCGAAATTCGAAATCCGAAATCGTAAGAGGGAGAAGAGATGGCTGAGTCCGCCGTCGCGGCCGCAACAGGGCAGGCCGTCCACGCCCATCACGAGGAGCTGGGGTTCTGGCGCACCTACGTCTTCTCCACCGATCACAAGATGATCGGTCGGCAGTTCCTCTTCCTGGGCCTGTTCATGATGATCCTGGGGGGGCTCTTGGCCCTCATGATCCGGTGGCAACTGGCCTGGCCCTAGACGCAGATCCCGGGGCTGCGCTGGGTCCCGGAGCCCTTCATGTATGATGGCGCCATGGGGCCGGAGTTCTACAACGCGGTCTTCACCATGCACGCCACGATCATGATCTTCTTCGTGGTCATGCCGATCCTGGTGGGCTGCTTCGGGAACTTCCTGATCCCGCTGATGATCGGCGCCCGGGACATGGCCTTCCCGGTCCTGAACATGCTCTCCTTCTGGGTGGGGGCAGTGTCGGGCGTGGTGATGCTGGCCGGGTTCTTCGTCCCCGGCGGGCACGCGGCCGGCGGCTGGACCTCGTACGCGCCCCTGACCGCCGTGACCCAGTACACGGGGGTGAACTGGGGGCAGAACCTCTGGATCATCAGCCTGATCATCCTGGGCATCTCGTCGCTGATGGGCTCCATCAACTACATCACGACGATCATCAACATGCGGGCGCCCGGGATGACGTTCTTCCGCTTGCCGCTCGTCATCTGGTCCCTCTTCATCGTGGCGATCCTCCTGCTGCTGGCGCTGCCGGTGTTGACGTCGGCGCTGGCCATGCTCCTGTTCGACCGGACCCTGGGGACCAGCTTCTTCCTTCCGGCCGGGGGCGGAGAGCCGCTCCTCTGGCAGCATCTCTTCTGGTTCTTCGGCCATCCGGAGGTGTATATCCTGATCCTCCCGGGCATGGGGATCGCCTCGGACGTCCTGGCCGTCTTCGCCCGCAAACCGATCTTCGGGTACCGCGCCATGGCCTATTCCATGATCGCCATCGCCTTCCTGTCCTGGATCGTGTGGGGCCACCACATGTTCCAGAGCGGGATGAATCCCGCCCTGGGGACCGGCTTCATGATCTCCACCATGGTCATCGCCGTGCCGTCGGCTATCAAGACCTTCAACTGGCTCGGCACCCTGTGGGGCGGATCCATCCGGTTCACCACCCCCATGCTCCACGCCCTGGCCTTCGTCTCCATGTTCGTCATCGGGGGTCTGAGCGGCATCTTCATGGCCTCCACGCCGGTGGACATCTTCATCCACGATACCTACTTCATCGTCGCGCACATCCACTATGTGGTTTTCGGCGGCAGCGTGTTCGCCATCTTTGCGGCCATCTCCTACTGGTTTCCCAAGCTGTTCGGCCGCATGATGAACGAGCCGCTGGGCAAGATCCACTTCTGGCTGACCTTCCTCGCCTTCAACGGGACCTTCTTCCCGATGCACATCCTGGGCGTGGGGGGGCACATGCGGCGGATCTACAACCCGCTGCAGTACGAGTTCCTGCAGCCGCTCCAGCCGATCAACGTCTTCATCACCGTAAGCGCCCTCGTGCTGGGGGCCGCCCAGCTCGTCCTGGTGGTCAATTTCTTCTGGAGCCTGTTTGCCGGGAGGAAGGCGGAGCGAAATCCCTGGCAGGCGAATACGCTGGAGTGGACTGCGCCGTCACCGCCGCCGCACGGCAACTGGGGCGATACGCTCCCGGTCGTCTACGGGGGTCCCTACGAGTACAGCCCGCCCGGGGTTTCTGAGGACTACCTGCCCCAGACCCAATCACGCGTGCCGCACCTGGCGGCCGCGCATTAGGGAGCCATCCGTGTCGGAATCCTTGCGACGACGCCGCGATGACGTCGAGAGTCCCTGGCCTCACCGGCTGGCTGTGGTCACCGCCGGCGCGACCTTCCTGCTGATCCTGGCGGGCGGGCTGGTCACGAATACGGGGGCGGGCCTGGCGGTGCCGGACTGGCCGACGACCTTCGGCTACAACATGTTCCTGTATCCCTGGTCCCGGATGGTGGGGGGGATCTTCTACGAGCACAGCCACCGGCTGATCGGCTCGGCCGTCGGCCTCCTGACCCTCACCTTGACCCTGGTGTTGTGGGCGGTGGAGCCGCGGCGGTGGGTTCGCCGGCTGGGCTCCGCCGCGCTCCTCGCCGTGATCACCCAGGGGGTCCTGGGCGGCCTGCGCGTCGTTCTGCTCCAGGATACGCTGGCGATCGTCCACGGGGCCCTGGCCCAGGCGTTCTTCGGGCTCACGGCGGCCCTGGCGCTCTTCACCTCCCGCGAGTGGAAAGAAGAGGTCCGGCCACTCTCGCGGGAGGGCTCCGGTCACCTGTTCCGGCTGGCTGCCTTCACGACCGGTGGGATCTGTTTGCAGCTTGTGGTCGGCGCGCTCCTGACGCACGTGGGGGCAAGACTGGACGCGCATCTGCTCCTGGCGACGCTGATCACCATCCTGGTGCCCAACCTGGCCGCCCGGATCCTCACGCGGCACGCCGACCGGTCCGGTCTCGTCCGGCCGGCGATCCTCCTCTGCGGCCTGTTGGTCCTGCAGCTCCTCTTGGGGCTGGGATCCTACGTGCACCGATTTACCAGCCTGGATCTGCCCCTGGTCTCCTTCCTCGGGCTGGCACTGCCGGTGAGCCATCGGCTCACGGGGGGACTGATGCTGATCACCAGCCTCGTCGTGACTCTGCGGGTCCACCGGCTCCTGGGTTCGCCGACGCCCGCCGGGTACCGCGACCGGGTTCCGGGGAGGGGGGTACCGGCATGAGCCTCCCGGCAGTGGCCCTGAACGCCCCGCGGGTGCGGGCGCAGGGGCGATCGGCGGACTTTCTGATGCTGACCAAGCCGCGGGTGGTCCTGATGGTCCTGGTCACCACCGCCGTCGGGTATTACCTGGGCTCCGCGGGCGTGCTGAACTCCTGGCGGCTGCTCCACACGCTCCTGGGCACGGCGCTGGCCGCGGGGGGAACCATCGCCCTGAACCAGTACCTCGAGCGGGACCGGGACGCCCTGATGGAACGCACGCGGCTCCGGCCGCTGCCCGACGGACGGCTCGAGCCCCAGGAGGCGTTGACCTTCGGGGTGGGCATCACGCTCGCCGGGGTCGTCTATCTCGGCCTGGCGGTGGATTCGCTGACGGCCCTGGTGACCGCGCTGACGGCGGGGAGCTATCTGTTCCTCTATACGCCGATCAAGGGGAAGACGACCCTCTGCACCATCCCGGGGGCGATCTCCGGCGCCCTGCCGCCGGTGGCCGGGTGGGTGGCGGCCCGGGGCGACTTCGGTCCCGGGGCCTGGGTGCTCTTCGCGATCCTCTTCCTCTGGCAGATTCCGCATTCCCTGGGCATCGCCTGGGTGTACCGCGAGGACTATGCCCGGGCCGGCATCCGGCTGCTGCCCGTGGTCGAGCCGGAGGGACGCAGCACCGGGCGCCAGATCGTGAGCAACTGCCTGGCGCTCCTGGCCGTGGGGCTCTTGCCGACGCTCATCGGCCTGACGGGGTCGGTCTATTTCCTGGGGGCGTTGGTCCTGGGGATGGGCCTCCTCGGCTGCGGGATCATCCTGGCGATTTCCCGCTCGGTCGTGGACGCGCGGCGACTCGTCTTTGCGTCGCTGGTGTATCTGCCGGCGCTCTTGGTGCTCATGACCTTCAACAAGGTCCCGTTCTGACCGGGCTGCGCAGGGGATGAGACGCCCCGGAGCATCGTGATATGGCACGCGGAACCGTTGCAGACCCCGTCCTGGAAGAGCCAGCGTTCCACCTCACCCAGGTGCCCCCGGTCGTGCCGCCGAGTCCGCCTGAGGCGGACTTCCCCCCATCGTCGCCCCCGCCAGGCAAGATACCCTTCATCAGCAATGCCCGCCTGGGCATGCTGATGTTCCTGGCCTTCGAGGCGATGTTCTTCGGCGGGCTGCTGGGCGCGTTCCTGGTCTTCCGGCTGGCGGCCGCGCACTGGCCTCCGCCGGGCCAGCCGTATCTGCCGGGGGTGGTGACCTGGATCAATACCGGGATCCTGCTCTCCAGCGGGGTCACGATGTGGCGGGCGTTGCGGGCGATTCGCGACGGGAACCAGTCGGGTCTGGTGAATGGCCTGGGCGTCACGGCGCTCCTGGGGACGATCTTCCTGGCCGTGCAGGGGGGCGAATGGGTCCGTCTCGTGCGCTACGGCCTGACCCTGACCAGCGGGACCTATGGGGCCACTTTCTACACGCTGATCGGATGCCATGGTGTCCACGTGCTGGGCGCGGTCGTCTGGCTGCTGGTCGTCCTGCTGCAGTCGGCGAGATGCCGGTTCA
>JACQXP010000360.1 GCA_016208645.1 Candidatus Methylomirabilota bacterium
CCGGGGAGGTCCGGAAGGACAGTGGGACCGGGGCTCGGGCATCCGGACAGAGAAAGTCGGCGCCGGCCAGCGGCTCGGCGACCAGGGGCTCGAAGCTGGCGGGTGGCTCCCGGGTCCACTGGAAGTCCCCCTGGGACAGGGACGCCAGATGAAACCAGGGCTCCTCCGGCTCCTCCCAGCCCATCAGCACGCGCGGAGCGCCGAGGAGGCCGGCCACGTGTTCCAGCAGTTCACGCACCAGGCTGGAGCCGTCGGGCGGGACCGCCTGGGGCCAGGCCGCCAGCTTGGACATCTCGCCGCGCAACCGCTGTTCGTAGGCGCCCAGGTAGCCCAGCAGGGTCGCCACGACCGCCAGGAGCACGCTGCGGATGAGGAAGCGGCTCGGCTCGAACGTGGGATCGCCCCTCACCCCGACCGCGTATACGCTCAGCGCGCCGAACGCCAGCAGCGTCCCCAGCGTGGTCCACAGGGTGCCACGCCACTGCCAGCGCACGGTGGCACACACCAGGGAGAACACGAAGTAAATGAAGAAGGGGCTCGCCGGACCCCCGGTGAAATACATGAAGAGCGAGAAGGCGGCCAGATCCAGAACATGGGTGACGTGGGGGAGACGGCCCGGCCCGTGGCGATCAGGCGTTCGGCCCGGCTGTGCAGTACGTAGGACGGAGTCATTCTCGTCCGCGGGTGCGGCGGCTTCTTCACGAGACGGGGACAACATCCAGGGCGTCCAGCTCGACGGAGGCGGCCTGGCGAATCAGGGTGACCCCGATGACCAGCCGGGCGCGCGATCCCTTACGCTGCAAGACGCCGCGCAGCCCGACCAGGGGGCCCCGGATGACCTCCACCGTCATCCCCTCCTGCAAGTACGGGTGCGGATCGAAGGGCAGCGTGCTGGTCACGAGGTGCCGCACGGCCTCGATCTCCGACTCGGGAACGGGCAGCGGTCCGTCGTGGTTTCCGAGGATCTGAACCACGCCGTGGGCGGACAGGACGCTGACCCGCGCAGCCAGCGGGAAGCGCGCGAAGCAATACCCGGGAAACAGGGGAAACGCGACGAGCTTGCGGCGATCCTTCCACTGCCGCCAGCGCTCCATCAGCGGGAGGAACTGCTCGATCCCCCGGGCGGCGAGCTGGTCGCTGACACGCTTCTCGTGGCGGTACCGGGTTCGGACAGCGTACCAATGCGGAGCCGTCTGATCAGTACTCATCGGCCCTCTCCGGACCGACCGCCGGGGGGATTCTCACGTCGCTCTAGCAGGCTGCTGAAAAAGGCCCATCTGCGGCGTTGGCGCGCTCGCGCGGCGCTGCGACGTACGGACTAAGTACGCCTCGCACCTCGCATCGCGCGCCGCCTTGCATCTGGACCTTTTTGAGCAGCCTGGGCAATAAGGGATTTTTCCGCATCCTGCTAGATCCGCCGGCTGAAGCCGCCGGCCCCTCACGAGGGCTTCATGCCGACCAGCTCGTACACCGTGACCGGCTTGACCTTCCCTTTCACCTTCACCTCGCCCAGGGGGCGCGCCTCGATCTCCGCCTTGGCCAGCTCGTACGTGAACTCGCTGATGATGATGCCGCTGGCCTCCGGGAACTCCTTGTTCAGGCCCTCCAGGCGCGCCGCCAGGTTCACCGGGTCGCCGATCACCGTGTAATCGAACCGCTGATCCGAGCCCAGATTGCCCACGATTACCTCACCGGTGTTCACGCCGATCCCCATGCGGAATGGCTCCTTGCCCTCCTGGCGCCATTTCCGCTCCAGGTCCCGCAGTTCGCCCATCATGGCCACGGCGGTCCGGCAGGCGCGCACGGCGTGGTCCGGCTGGGGAACGGGCGCGCCGAAGACGGCCATGACCGCGTCGCCGACGAACTTGTCCAGGGTCCCTTCGTTCCGGAAGACCGCATCCACCATCCGGGTCAGGTACTCGTGCAGGATCTCCACCACGCGCTCGGCCTCGTGACGCTCCGAGTACGTGGTGAAGGCCCGCACGTCGGAGAACAGCACGGTCAGCTCCTTGCGCTCCCCCCCGAACCGGAGCATGGAGGGATCGGCCAGGATCCGGCTCACCAGCCCCTCGGGTACGTACTGCTGGAAGGCCCGCTTGATGAAGAGACGCTGGCGCTCCTCCGTCAGGGCCCGATGGACGGTGATGGGGATGTACGTCCCCGCAACGGCCACCAGGGGGTAGAACACCGGAAACCATACACCAGCCCAGACGAAGAGACCCTGCGCCACCCCGAACAGCCCCACCAGGAGCCCGGCCGCCAGGACCCCCCCGGACAGCGGGCGAAGCCTGACCAGGATCCTCCCCAGGCCGACGGGAAGCACGAGGATCACCACGAAGACCGCCACCTCGACCCAGGCCGGCCGTTGCAGAAAACTCCGCGCCAGGATGTTCGTTCTCCACCGTGTTGGCGTGAATCTCCACCCCGGGAAAGACGGCCGAGAACGGTGTCACCCGGAGGTCGAAGATCCCGGTGGCGGTCGCCCCGATGAAGACGATGGCGTCCTTGAAAGTTGCAGGCGGGACCGCGCCGCCCAGCACGTCAGCGGCCGGATAATGCGGAAAGCTCTTCTCCGGACCGGCGAAGTTCAGGAGCATCCGCCCTTCCACGTCGGTGGGAATGGTCACCGGCCCGACCTGGACGGCGCCCTGAAGATCGAGCACCAGTTGGTCATCCGGGACCCCCAGGGCGACCCGTGCCGTCTGGAGGGCCAGCGAGGCGTAAAATTTGTCCCGGTGCGCCACCGCCAGGGTCTCGCGCCGGACGGTGCCGTCGGGATCGGGCAGGATGTTCACGTGGCCCAGCTTCCTGGCGGCGGCCGCCAGGGGGGGCAACGGCTCCGTCACTTTCGTGGCAGTGGGCAGCCACAGGGATCCCTGCCCCCGGCCGCGCAGGCGGATGAACCCGAACCTGGGCAAAGACGTGGAAGGGTCCGGCCCCCCCTCCACCCCGCGCTCCAGCGAAAAGAACGCGGCCATGACCACCGGGGCCTGCTGGATGGCAGCGGCTAATGTTCGGTCCGGATCCACCCTCTCCCGGAGATCTCGCAGCTCCCTTTCGAAGCGCAGGGCGGCCTCGCCACTGCGCGCGACGCCCAGAGCCTGGTACCGCTGAAGCAATTCATCCGCCACCCGCTGCTCTGCGCTCTGCTCGGGCTCGGTTAGGATCACATCCAGGCCGATCACGCGCGCCCCGGCGTTTGACACTGTCGAGATGAGCCGCGCCTGCGTGGCCCGGGGCCACGGCCAGCGCCCGATTTTCTCCAGACTCGCATCGTCAATCGCGACGATCCGCACCGGGACCGCCGGAACGTGCCGGCCCCTGAGGCGGAAATGCTCATCCAGGAGTTTCAACTCCAGCGTCTGGAAGAAACCCAGCCGGAGGAAGAACAGGATGGCGACCACACCGGCCGCGGCCAGGGGCACACGCAGGTAGCGGGGCCTCCCATCGCCGGCAGAGCCGCGAAACCGATTCCCGAGTCGCCCGAGGATTCCCCCACCCGTATCCGGCATGCCGGTGACCCCGTTTCACGGCCTCGCGTCCAAGCGGAAGCATGCGCTCACGGAATGGCCTGAACTACTTAGCATGCAGGTTTCCGGGCGTCAATACGATTCACCCTGAATGTGGAATGCGGAATTTCGAAAGACGGCGTACGAAGGTACGAGAGTACGAAAGTACCACTCGAATGCGCAGTGCGGAATACGGAATATCGAACGAGAGCGTACGAACGTACGACGGTACGAAAGTACGCCAGGAGTGCGGAATCATCCAATTTCGAATTTTTCCCAGCACGCCGCGAGCTCTGAGCCATGAGCCAAAGGTCGTGGGGCAGGAGGGGAATCAGGTGCCGTAATCCACGGGGGCCGCCCAACGACGCTGTCGGACACCCAAGTTCACCACCCGTTCGGACCCGAGGGTCTCCAGGTAGGCCGTGCGGCTCGGCAGGTCGAGGATCCACTGCTTGGCCCATCCCGCGAAGCCCTCCACGGTCCGCGTTGCCAGGTGATACTCGTGATAGAAGGCATGGTCGCGGTTGTAGTAGCCCTGGACGGGGGAGGGATGGGCCCCGTACGGCTCGTGCACCACCGCACGGACCTTGATGGGCGGGACCAGCACCCGGTTCGGATCGCTCCGGATCACCTCGGCGCTGACGATCTCTTCTGCGATCAGGATGACGTGATGGCTGGCCAGGGCCGCTTCCACGCTGACGCCAAGGTTCCCCCAGCAATGGGCAGCCCCTTCGGGATCGGCGCGCTGGACGTGCAGGATCGCCACGTCAGGCCG
>JACQXP010000361.1 GCA_016208645.1 Candidatus Methylomirabilota bacterium
CTGGACGAACTCCTGGAAGAGTCGGGGCAGGTCCTCCGGTCGGATGCCGACGCCGGTGTCCGTCACCGCGATCTCGAGCATTTCAGATTGCAGATTTGCGATTGCAGATTGAGGGATCGGCCCCGTGTCTTCCACATCTGCAATCTGCAATTTGAAATCTGCAATCCGGCGGGCGGTGACCGTGACACGCCCGCCATCCGGGGTGAACTTGATGGCGTTGCTCACGAGGTTGAACAGGATCTGCTTGAGACGCACCGAGTCCGCCAGCACAGGCGGGAATCCCCGGGGGATCTCCGATACCAGGATGACCCCCGCCTTCTCCCCCTGGGGGTGGACCAGGGTCAGGGTGGCCTCCACGATGGCATCCAGCGACACCGGCTGCCGGGCCAACTCGATCTTGCCCGCCTCGGCCCGGGAGACGTCGAGAATGTCATTGATGAGGTTCAGGAGGTGCTTCCCGCTCTCGTGGATGTGGCCTACGTACCGGGCCTGCTTCTCGGTCAAGAGCCCGATGCTCTGCTCCTGAAGAAGCTCGGAGAAACCGAGAACCGAGTTAAGCGGCGTTCGGAACTCATGGGACATGGTGGCGATGAAGGCCGACTTGGCCCGGCTGAGATCCTCGAAGCGCTGCCGCTGCCTGGCCTCCTCCTCCAGCCGCTTCATCTCGGTGATATCCCGGACGATGTGCACACACACCGCCGGCTGCTCCCCGGCGCCAAACAGGGGCGAGGTGGTGATGAGAAAAATCCCGCCGAGGTGCGGCTCCTCGATCTCGAGCGTGGTCGGCCTTCCCGTAACGAGGGTCTGCGCATGCGGGCACCCGGGCAGGGGCGTCTCCCTCCCGTGGAGCGCGGTGTAACAGCGCTGGCCCACCAGCTCCTTGGGGGCCACGCGGAGTCGCTCTGCCAGGGCGCGGTTGACGCGGATCAAGCGGTACTCAGCGTCAAGGACCGCCACCATGTCGGGGATGGAGTCGAAGGTATGCTCCCACTCCGCCTTCGCCCGGACCACCTGCACGAAGAGCCGGGCGTTCTCGATGGCGATGGCCGCCTCTGTGGCGAAGAGGGCAATGGTCTCCCGGTCTTGCTCGGTAAAGGGCTTCTTGATCTCCTGGTTGCTGATGGTGATCACGCCGAGGAGCCGGTCGTGGTACAGGAGGGGTTCCCCGAGGACGGCGGTGATCCCGGCCCGCTCTAGGAAGAGGGGGTGTGCGTGCGGGGAGGTCGGGAAGTCGTGGACGATGAGCCCCTCCCGCCGTTGAGCGACAGCGCCCGCGACTGCCTCACCCAGCCCGAGGCGCACCTCACCCATCCATTCCCCGACGCCTTGCCAGGCCTGTGGAACGAGAACCTGGCCCGCCTCGTCCCAGAGATAGACCGCACCCGAGGCGGCCCCCACCAGCTCCGTCGCCCGCCGGACGATCAGATTCAGAAGGGTGGTGAGGTCCAACTCCCGGGCGATCTCGGCGGTGACCGTCCGGATCGTCTCGAGCTGTCGGGTACGCGTCACCAGCGCGTCCTCGGCGCGCGCGCGTTCGATGGCCGCAGTCAGTACGTTGGCGATGGCTTGGAGAAAGTGGGTGTCGTCCCGGGTGAAGGTCCGCCTTCGCGTAGTATGGGCGCCCAGGATGCCGAACGGTTGGTCGTGGCCATCGATGATTACGCTCAGGCCACTCACCACCCCATGGTCGTGCAATAGGGACGGCCCACTGAATCGCGTTTCGGTCCGCAGATCTTCGACGATCACCGGTTCTTTGCACAGCAGGGTATAGCCCGCCTGCGAGTCGGTCCCCACCCCCACCGTCGCATGCCCCACACAGCCGTCTTTCCAGCCCACGCCCGCCCGCAGGAGCAGGGCGTTGCCCCCTGGAAGGAACTCCAGCACCTTGCAGTATTCCACGTGAACGGTCCGGGCAATCTGCACCACGGCGTCATCCAGCAGCGTGGACAAGTCGAGGCCCCCCAGCGCCCGTTGGCCCAATTCCGCGACAACCGCTTGCTGGCGAACCCCAGGACCGCGGAGAGGCCCGCGATGCATGCGCCGCCGAGGAGCGCAAATTTATGGACGGGATTCAAGCTCCTCACA
>JACQXP010000368.1 GCA_016208645.1 Candidatus Methylomirabilota bacterium
AGGAAGTTGTAGACCGCGATGGGCAGCGTGCGCGTCTTGAAGCCGGCGATGATCAGCGAGAACAGGAAGTTGTTCCAGGAGAAAATGAAGCTGAGGATGGCCGTGGCCACGATGCCCGGGGCCACGGCGTTGACCCGGATGCCGTGCGGGGCCAGCGCCAGGGCGGCGCTCTGCGTGATGGCCACCACGGCGAACTTCGACGCGCAGTAGTCCACGAGCATGGGCCGGCCGACCCGCCCCGAGATGGAGGAGGCGTTCAGGATGACGCCCGCCTTCCGCTTGACCATCTCGCGGGCGACGGCCTGGAGGCAGAAGAAGACCGCCTTGGCATTGATGTCCAGGGTCCGGTCCCATTCCGCCTCCGTGAGTTCCAGGAGGTCCCGGACGATGACGATCCCGGCGTTGTTGACCAGGACGTCAATCTTCCCGAACTCTCGCACGGCTGTCTCCACCATCCGCTGGATGTCGGCCATGCGGGTGACGTCCATCTGCATGGGGGCGCCCTTCCGGCCCAGGGCCTGGATCTCCTTGGCGGTCTGTTGGCTGGACGCCAGGTCCAGGTCGGGCGCCAGGACGTCCGCCCCCTCCCGGGCGAATCGGAGGGCGGTGGCCTTGCCGATGCCGCGGCCGGCGCCGGTGACGATGGCAGACTTTCCAGCGAGTCGCATGGACTCCTCCTGTCGAGGGCGGCCGTCAGCTTTCAGCCCTTCCCCGTCTCCCGAGCTGAGGGCTGATGGCTTCCCTGCTGTTCTTATCCCTTCAGGGCACCGAAGGTGAGGCCCCGGACGATGTGCTTCTGGATGAAGAGGGACAGGACCAACACCGGCAGCGTGATGATGGTGGCCGCCGCCGTGAGGCCGCCCCAGTTGATCTCCTCGTAGGACAGGAAGTTGTAGACCGCGATGGGCAGCGTGCGCGTCTTGAAGCCGGCGATGATCAGCGAGAACAGGAAGTTGTTCCAGGAGAAAATGAAGCTGAGGATGGCCGTGGCCACGATGCCCGGCTTCACCAGGGGCAGGGCCACGCGCAGGAAGGCCGAGAAGTTGGAGCAGCCGTCAATGCGGGCGGCCTCGATCAGTTCGCCCGGCACGTCCTCGAAGAATCCGATCATCACCCACAGGACCAGCGGCAACGCCACGATCAGATGGGTCAGGATCAGGGCGGTGTAGGTGTCGATCATCTTCATCTTGGTGAAGAGGATGAACCAGGGGATCAGGTAGCCGATGCCCGGCGCCATGCGGGCCGTGAGGATCGCCAGGGCGATCCCCGTCCGCTTGAAGCGGGCGATGGCGTAGGATCCCGGCAGGCCCAGGACCAGGGCCAGGCCGGTGGAGCCGGCGGCGACCACCAGGCTGTTCCAGGTGAAGGTGAAAAACGGGTTCTTGACGAAGACCTCCCGGTAATTGTTCAGCGTGGGCGGGAAGACCCAGACGGGCGGGAAGGCGGTATTCTGGACCTGGGTCTTCAGCGAGGACAGGAACATCCAGGCCAGTGGGAACAGGAACGGGATCAGGATCCCCGCCAGGAGGATGTAGGTCCAGGGGCTCTCGCCCGATCGGGATCGCTTCATGACTGCGTTCAACCTATGCCAATGCAAAACCGACAACCGACAACTGACAACCGGTCAACCGAGGATGCCATTGACCGGTTTGCGGTTGTCGGTTTGAAATTTTTCATTCCCGCGCCAGCGGGGCTTACCAGGCCCCCCGGCGGACCTTGATCAGGATCAGGCTCACCCCCAGGACCAGCGCGAACAGGATCACCAGGAGCGAGCTGGCGTACCCGATGTGGAAGTAGAAGAGGCCCACCTGGAACGTGTAGATGTTGAGGGTCTCGGAGGCGAATCCCGGCCCGCCGGCGGTCATGACGTAGATGATGTCGAAGGTCTTCAGGCAGTCGATGGAGCGGAAGAGCAGGGCGACCATGATCGTCGGCCGCAGGAGCGGCAGGGTGATCCGCCAGAACATCTGGGCCGGCGTGGCGCCGTCGATCAGGGCGGACTCGTACGGCTCGAGGGGGAGCGTGGCCAGGCCGGCCAGGGTGATCAGGGTGATGAGCGGGGTCCACTCCCAGGTGTCCACCGCGGCCAGGGCGGGGATGACGAATCGGACGTCGCTCACCCACTTGTAGGGTCCCAGGCCCACCAGGCCCACCAGGTAGTTCATCACCCCCAGCGTGGGGTTGTACATCATCATCCAGACCAGGGCGATGGCGACGGGCGTGGCCACCATGGGCAGGAGGAAGATGGACCGGAAGAACCCCTTTCCCCGGAAGGGCCGGTTGAGCAGCAGGGCCAGGGAGACCCCCAGGACGACCTGGAGGGCGGTGGCCAGCGCCGTGAAGTACAGGGTCAGCCAGATGGCATTGCGGAAGCGTTCGTCCTGGGTGAAGGCCCGCTTGAAGTTCTGGAGGCCGATGAACTCCGGCGCCGTGAGGCTGCTGGCGAACCAGGAGTGCAGGCTCATATACACCGTGTAGAAGACCGGGAAGACCATGAGGACGAAGACGACCGCGGCGGCCGGCAGGGTGAAGACCAGGACGGGATGGGTTTCGACGAAGAGCGACCACGCAGAGGTGGGCCTTCCCGGGGTGACCCACGCCGACATCTGTCCAGTGCGGCTCTCGTCTGCCATGGCGGGCGGCATGAAAAGGGAGGAGGCCCTCGCGGACCTCCTCCCTCCGACGGAAATCCCCCCCACCTTTCCCCTCCCCCACCTGGGGGGAGGGCAGGGGTGGGCGCGTCTACTTCTTCTCGGTCTCGGCCATGATCCGCTTCATATCGGCGGCCGCCTTGTTGGCTGCGGCCCGGACGTCGCCGCCCTGGATTGAGGTCACGATGGCGGCGCCGACGGCATCCCGCACCTCGGCCACGGCCACCACGGGCGGGTTCCAGAAGGGCGTCCCGACCTTCGAGCCCAGCATCAGGGACTCCCCCAGGTCCGAGGGGACCTTGGCCTTGCCCTTGGGATCCTTCCACACGGACTCGCGGGCGCCCAGGACGCCTCGCTCGCTCTGGACCTTGAGGACCTGGTCCTTGTTGGTCGCCCACTGCATGAACAGCCAGGCGGCCTTCTGGTTCTTGCTGGTCTTGGGCATGGCCAGGCCCCAGACGGCCACCGTAGACCCGTATTGGCCCTTGGGCCCGCGCGGGAACAGGGCGTAGCCCACCTTCCCCACGACCTTGGACTTCTGCGGGTCCTCGATCACCGGGAACAGGGAATTGGCGTCGGTGTACATGGCCGCCTTGCCCTGGGAGAAGATGGACGAGGCCTCATACCAGTGGTTGTTCTCGGAGCCGGGCGGGCCATACAGGCGGAGGAGGCGGCCCCACAGGTCAATGGCCTTGATCGCCTCTTCGCTGTTGATGGCCGGCTCGCGGCTGGGCGTCAGCCACGTGCCCCCCATGGCGTAGAGCATCCCGGCGAACATGGAGGTGGCGGCGGCCCGCTTGCCCCGGGCGACGATGCCGAAGCCGGGCTGGCCGTCATCCGTCATGGGCTTGCCGTTCAAGGCCTTGGCGGCCGCCTCCAGCTCGTCCAACGTGGTCGGGACCTTCACGTTGTACTTCTGGAAGACGTCCTTCCGGTACATGAGGGCCACGTTCTCCACCTGGATGGGCGGCCCCACCAGCTTCCCCTCGACCACCATGGCTTCCCGCGTCTTGTCCAGGAAGTCGTTCCAGTTGTAGTCCGGGGAGGTAAGGGAGGGGTCCTTCAGGAACGCATCCACGGGCTGCAGCCACCCCGCTCGCATGTACTTCAGCCCTTCCTGGGCCGGCATGCTCATGAACACGTCAATGCTGCTGGCGCCGGAGGTGAGTTCGACCAGCGTCTTGGCGCGGAACTGGTCCTCGGGGTAGACCTCGGCGACCAGCTTGATCCCGGTGAGGGCCTCGAAGTCCTTCAGGTGCGGCTCGATGCCCTGCTGCCAGGGGTGCTTGTTCAGCAGGACGCGGAGCTGCGTCCCCTTGAACTGCTGCCAGTTGAACTGGGCGGCCTGCGCCGTTGACACGAGGGCCAGGCCCGCGATCAGGACTGGGGCCAACAACGATCGTGTGATCCTCATGGGACATCCTCCTCTCTGCTGGGAACCACCGGATAGATTAGAGCGGGCTGACCGGAAGTGGCAGCGCGGATCCGGGCAGCAGTATAGCTAGCACATCTCCCCGGGGGGATTCAAGGCGAAAGGCGGGAGCAACCCCTGTTGTCCGGACGATGGAGGGAAGACTCCTCGCGAGCGGCCTACGAGTGGCCCGCCTGTCCGGTTCGAGGCGGCGCCGGGGCCGGATGGCTCCCGCGTCCTTCGGTCGTGTCGAGGATCTCCGTCAGGCGGCGGGCTGCGGCGTCCGCGGCCGCCCGGATATCTTCGCCCCGGATGGCGGCTTCGATGGCCTGGCCCACCGCCTCGCGCGCCGCGGTGACGGCGACCAGTGGCGGGGCCCAGTCCGGCGTGCCGATGTGCCCGGCCTCCTGGAAGGACCGCGCCAGGTCCGCGGGGATCTCGCCGCGGGCGGATCGGTCCCGCCAGGCCGACTGGCGTCCCACCAGGACCCCGGCGACGAGTGCGCGCCGAATCATCTCCGGGCTGCTGGCCCACTGCAAGAACAGCCAGGCGGCCTGCGGATTCGCGCTCCGCCCGGCGATGGCCAGGCCCCGCACGGCAATGGTGGTCCCGGATCCCCCCGGGCCGGCGGGGAAGACGGCGTATCCGACCTTCCCCGCGACGCGGGACGTGGCAGTCTGCTCGATGATGGGATAGATCGAGCTGCCTTCGATATACATGGCCGCCCCGCCCTCCAGGAAGAGCGCCGAGGCATCCTGCCAGCCGAAGCCCGAGACGTTGGGCGGGGCGTAGCTGCCCAGGAGGCGGCCCAGCCGCTCCAGCGCGGCGAGGCCCTGCGGCCCGTTGATGGTGGGGCGGCGGCCTACATCCAGCCAGGTCCCTCCCACGGCGTGCAGGACGGCGGCATAGAGCGAGGTGGCGGCCGTGCCGTTTCCCCGGCTGACGATGCCGACGCCGGGAGTCCCCTTGTCGCCCATGGGTTTCTTGTGAAGGAAGCGCGCGGCCGCTTCCAGCTCGTCCAGCGTCCGCGGGACGGCCACCTGATACTGTGTGAACAAATCCTTCCGGTACAGCAGCGCCAGGTGCTCGGCCATCACCGGGGGACCCAGGATGGCGCCCTCGACCTCCATGGCCGCCCGCGTCCGCGGGAGGAAGTCTTCCCAGTGGTAGTCCGGGGCGGTGAGGGTCCGGTCCCGCAGGTACTCGTTCACCGGCTGAATGCCGCCGGCGCGGACAAACCGCAACCCGTCAAGGCCCGGCACCGTCATGAACACGTCCACCCGTCCGGGCTGTGTGAGGTCGGTTTCGAGGATGTCCCAGAGCTTGTCCTGAGGATACACCTCGGTGGCGAGCCTGATCCCCGTGAGCTGCTCGAACTCTGGGAGGTAGGGGGCGATGACCTGCTGCCAGTGGCTCTGGCTCACCAGAACGCGGAGCGTGGTTCCCTGGAACTGTCGCCAGTTGAAGGGCGGTGAGGCGCTGGTCCCGGACCGCGGGCCGAAACAGCCTGCCAGGAAAAACAGCCACACGGGAACAATCAGGGATCGCCAGCGGCGTGGCATGTAGATCTCTCCCACCGGAGGAGGGAATAAAGGCCAGCGCGTCGGCTTATAGCATGCAGTGCCGGATCTCGCAAAGAAAAACCGGGTCATCCGGCCCAAAGGTCGCCAGCGGGACCGCAGGAGACCCTTCGACATCTGTCGGCCGACTCCGACGGAGGGGATCTCCCATGTCAAGGAGATGTTCCTGAGCTCCGAGGGCGGCGGCGGAGGGTGGCGAGGGGATAAGAGGTGCCGCGCCACTCTACGCCCCCGCGGCGAAGGGTGAGAAAGGTCGAGCGGGCGATGGCATAGATCAGGACGGCCACGGCCAGCGGGTGGAAGAGCGCGGGCCAGGCGGGCAGGCGGGCCTGGCGCGCGTGGGCCGCCTGGATCCCGATGGCGGCCAGGCCGGCCGCGGCCCAGAGACCCCGGGCCGGACCGAGGGCGGCGCCGAGAAAGGGGACGATTCCCAGGATCGCCAGCGCCAGGCAGGTCCCGACGGCGCGCACGAGCGAATACTCGACGCCGGCGAAGGCATTCTTCTCCAGGCCGGAGATCACGCCGGAGAGACCGACCTGCCACCGCACGGAGAGCAGGTCCTCGCCCCGCACCACGGCCTGGCGCCGGGCGTGATACTTCACCAGGCGCCCGAGTTCGAGATCATCCACGACGGCATTCGCCAGGGCGCGGTGCGTCCCGATCGCTTCGTATGCCGAGCGCCGGATCAGGTTAAAGGCCCCGATGCCGATGCTGGCGCGGGAGCGGGAATCGCTCACCCGCCAGGGCCGCTGGGTCAGGGCGAAGAGCAGGCTGAAGCAGCTCACCAGGACCTTCTCCCAGAAGCCCACGGTCTCGACCCGGGGAATCACGACCAGATGATCCACCCGGTTCGCCTCGGCCCAGGCGACGGCGGCCTCCAGGCATTGCGGGTGGAAGATGACATCGGCGTCGGTGAAGAGCAGCCATTCCCCCCGTGCCCTGTTGCTGCCGACGGCCAGCGCGTGGGTCTTGCCGACCCAGCCCTCGGGCAAACTGTCCAGATGGATGACTGTCAGGCGCGAGTGGATATGTTTTAGCGACTCCAGGACGGCGCCGGTGTCGTCGGTGGAGCGATCGTTCAGGGCGATGATTTCCAGATCGGGGTAGGTCTGGCCGACCAGGGACACGATGGAACGCGGCAGCACCCGCGCCTCGTTCCGGGCGGGCACGATCACCGAAACTGCAGGGAGCACTCCGGCCGGGGGCGCGATCGAGAGCCGCGCCAAACGCCGCGTCCCCCGCAGGGTGATCCAGCCTGCGACCAGCCAGAAGATCAGGATTGCGCTCGGGACGAGCCTCATACGTAATAGGAACATATCATCACAGGATGACCAATGACAAATGACGAATGATCCACAACCAATGACCAATGACAAATGACCAATGACCAATGGGAGAAATGAAGCGGGTTCTCGGCATCTTGGGCGAATTGGTCATTGGTAATTGGACATTGGTCATTTCCCCGGGTCCGGGAATCTCCTTGCGTGCCCTCCGCTGGCGATGGTAGCATGCGCAAACGTTGAATACATGGCGCCTCGGCGCGTCCAAGGTTGCAGGGGATGGGAGGTCCTGGGGGGCCGCCTCGGGAGCCGGAAGACGATCGGGACCTGGTGGACCGGGCGAGGCGGGGGGACCGGGAGGCCTTCGCCACCCTGGTCCGGCGCCACCAGGACCGGGCGTTCAACCTGGCGTATCAGATGGTCCGGAACCGCGAGGACGCCCTCGACATCTCGCAGGAGGCCTTCGCCCGCGCCTACACCTCGCTCCCGGCGTTCAAGGGCGAGGCGAGCTTCACCACCTGGATGCACCGCATCGTCGTCAACCTGGCCATCGACAACCTCCGACGGAGGCGCCGGAGCGGCACCACCGCGTATGATGACACCCGGGCGGCCCCGCAGGGCGGGGATGCCGAGCCCGCCGCCCCCGATAATCCCGCAACGATCCTGGAGAGGAAACAGGTCCATGCCCTGCTCGCCCGCGGGATCGCCCAACTCCCCCCGGCGCAGCGTGCGGTCCTGGTCCTCCGGGAGATCGAGGGACTGAGCTACGAGGAAATCTCCCGGGCCGTCGGGTGTACCCTGGGGACCGTGATGTCCCGCCTCTTCTACGCCCGGCGGAAGCTGCAGCAGGTCCTGAGGGCACACCTCGGCGACCTCCGGTGATCGGATGACGATGATGCATTGGTTTCACAGGACCGTGGGCCGGGGCCAGCGCTTGGCGGCCTATGCCGCGGACGAATTGCCACCGGCGGACCGCGCGCGCGCGGAGGCGGACCTGCTCGCCTGTCCCGCCTGCCGACGCGAGGTCGAGGCGTATCGCCTGGTGAGTGGCACGCTCCGCACCTCCGAACGCGCGGTCCTCGCCCCGGATCAGGCGGCAGCCTTCTGGTCCGGGGTGGAGCGGCGGATCCAACGTGGGGCGACGCCGACCCGGCCGGCACGCCCCGCTCTCCGCGAGCTGTTCTGGGATCATCCCCGGCTGAGCCTGGCCTCGGCGGTTGCCGCGGTGGTCCTCGTCCTGGGTCTCACGCTGGGGCAGATGGGGGTGTGGACCGTCCGCCCGCCAGGTGCGCCCAACGGGGTGGAGGTCGTTTCGGTCGAGGCCGGCGAGGATGCCTCGGTCATGGTCTTCCAGGCGCCGGGCAGCTCGCTGAAGGTCATCTGGGTGTTCGAGAAACCCTCCTCATAGAAGACGCGGGAGGTGACCGGGTGCGGCATCCGCTGCGGGGGACGTGGCTCACGCTCCTCTTCATTCCCCTGGTTGTCCTGGGTATCACCTCCTCCAGGGTCGCAGCCCAGGCGACGGTTTCCCTCCGAGTCCAGGTGATCTATGCGGCAAACGAGCCGGGCGGCGTGGACAGCCGGCTGGGAGGCCTGGCCGGCGATCTGCAGCGAACGTTCCGCTACTCGATGTACCAGCTTCTGGATGCCCCCCAGGAATCGGTGGCGTTGAACCAGGGCTGGCGGGCGGCCCTGCCGGGTGACCGCTGGCTGGATATCGTTCCCACGGCAATCCAGGCGGGCCAGTACAGCCTGACGGTCCGCGTCCTTTCTCCCGGCGGTCAGGCATTGGTGAACACCGCGGTCCGCCTGCGACGCGGCGCCAGCGTGCTGGTCGGGGGCCCGACCCACCAGAGGGGTGTCCTCATCATCGCCATATCCGTCCCGCAATAATGCGGGACGCGGGCATTACCGGCCGGCTGACGCCAGGCCGCAGATCCCATCGCCTCCGCCTGGATCCTTCCCATTCGGCTTGAAGAAAATCGCTCCCGGGTCGTCAAAGGAGATGAACGCTTCAAGAATGCCAGCAGCCTTCAACACCGGGCTGACTGCTAACAGCCGATGGCTGATGGCTTTCCCGGAGGAGGGAAGGAGGTGATCCCGATGCGAAAAGTCCTGGCAGTCACCCTCATCGGCAGCCTCATACTGGCCCTGCTGCCGACGATGGCCCTGGCCGGGGATTCCCATGCCGTCCGGAACCGGTGGTTGGGGGCGGCCATCGGGGCAGGGTCGGTCGTCCTGGGCGGCATCCTCTTCAATGCCATTCGCGGGAACGGCCCGGCGGCCGTTGCGCCCGTCGCCTATCCAGCGCCGCAAGTGGTCGCTCCTCCGCCAGCCGTCTACTATCCGGCCCCGCCGGTGGTCTATGCCCCGCCGCCCGTGGTGGAATATCGGACGTGGGTTCCGAGCCACTACGAGGACCGCTGGGTTCCGGCAACCGAGCGGCAGCGTGTGTGGGTGGAGGGCCACCACGAGAACGGGTGGTGGGTCCCCGCCCACTGGGAAGAGCGGGTGCGGGGCGGCGGGTACTGGACGCGGGTGTGGGTTGACGGGTACTGGCGGTAGCAGGCTGCTGAAAATCGCCCATCTGCTGCGTCAGGCCCTCGTCGTGGCACTGCGACGTACCCAACAATGAGAGCCCGACGCCCAAGACGACCCCGAGGGCAAGAATCACCCCGGGCGTTCGCCCGAGCGCCCGGGGTTTCTTGTGTCCGATCCCGCCGCGCCTTCCCTCCCTCGACGTGAGATCCGGGAAATTTGCTTGCGCCCCCTCTCGATTGCGGCTATACATAATCACTCGCATTGCAATTGTTTCCGTGAGGTTGGGCGCACGCGGGGGTTGGTTGCCAGCACCCGTAGGGATCCACATGGACAGCCTGGCCGGGATCGCCATCACCTCGTTTCTCGTCGGCCTCTCCGGGGCCATGATGCCAGGGCCGGTTCTGACGGTCACGATCGGCGAGACGGCGGCGCGCCTGCGCGGCGGCGTCCCGGGGAAAAGCACCCGGGCACGCACCCGGGGCGCCCTGGCGGGGCCGCTCATCGTCCTGGGCCACGGAATCCTGGAGATCCTCCTGGTGATGGGCGTGGTCCTGGGCCTGGGGAAGCTCCTGGTCTTGGGGCCGGTGATCGGGACGATCGCGCTTTTGGGTGGCGCGGTCCTGCTCTGGATGGCCTGGGGGATGCTCCGCAGCGTGCGAAGCCTGTCGCTCCAGGGCACGACCGCAGGGGAAGACCGCCGGCACCCGGTCCTGGCCGGCATCCTGACGACGTTGTGCAATCCCTATTGGATCATCTGGTGGGCCACCATCGGCCTGAGCTACATCGCGCTCTCCTTGCGGCTGGGCCTCACCGGTCTCATCTCCTTCTACATCGGCCATATCCTCTCGGACCTCCTATGGTACGGCTCGGTGAGTCTGACCTTGGCGCTGGGCCGCCGATTGCTCACGGACCGGACGTATCGCGGGCTGGTGACCGCCTGCGCCGTCCTGCTGCTGGGATTCGGCCTGTACTTCGGCTACGCCGGTGTCCGCTATCTCCTGGCGTGATCCGGTGCGAGCGAACGGCGGGATCGGCTGCCCGGCGGCGATCGGCGGCATCCTCTTCGACATGGACGGCGTGGTGGTCCAGCAGCGGCTGGATTTCCTGGCGATCAAGCAGGAGATCTTCGGGACCACCCATGGCTTCATCCTGGAGCGGATGGGGGCGCTGACCCCGCCCGAGCGGGCGCGGGCCGAGGCGATCCTGGAACGGCACGAAACGGTCGCGGCTGCGCAGGCGGAGCCCATGGACGGGATCCTTCCGTTCCTGTCGTGGGTGGAGGCGCGCGGCCTCCGGCGGGGTCTGGTGACCCGGAACAGCCGGAAGAGCGTGGAGCTGGTGCTGGCCCGCCTCGGGCTCCGGTTCGACGCGATCGTCACCCGGGAGGACGCGCCGCCCAAGCCATCGCCGGAGCCGGTGTGGTTGGCCTGCCGGCAGATGGGGCTGCCGCCCTCGGCGGTGCTGTTCGTCGGCGATTTCGAGTTCGACATGCTCTCCGGGCGACGGGCGGGGGTGCGCACGGTCCTCCTGCGGAACCCCGCCATGCGATTCTCCGAGCACGCGGATTTCAGCGTGGACTCGGTGGGTGAGTTGCGCGAGCGACTCGAGCGCGAGGACGGGGTGGTCCCACAGAAGCAGACGGAATGACCCGGAAACCAATCCGGGCGGGGGGTGAAACATGGCGGAACGGGAGATGATCCGGCGGTCCGAGATCGCCGGGGCGACCACCTGGCTGGAGCAACGCGCCGTCTCGGCGACCATCGGGGTCATGGCCTTCGTGGTCATGACGGCCCTGGGGGCGCACGTCAAGATCCCCCTGCCGTTCACGCCGGTCCCGATCACGCTCCAGACGTTCTTCGTGCACCTGGCGGGCGCCACGCTGGGGCCCGCCCTCGGTCCCTTGAGCCAGGCCGTCTATCTCGTGGTGGGCGTGGCCGGTCTCCCGGTCTTTGCCGGCGGCGGGAGCGGGCTGGCCTATCTGCTCCGGGGCGCCACGACCGGCTACCTGATCGGCTTCATGGCGGCCACGGCCCTGGTCGGGTGGCTGATCCGCCGGCGCGGGGATCCCGGGGTGCTGTGGATCCTCGGCAGCATGGCGGCCGGGAGCCTGGTGGTCTATGCCTGCGGCGTCTCCTGGCTGGCGTGGAGCCTCAACCTGTCCCCCGCCACCGCGCTGGCCAAGGGCATGCTGCCGTTCCTGGCCGGCGATGTGGTGAAGACCTGCGCGGCCGCCGGCCTCTTCCGAAGCTATCGGCGCCGCGCCCGGAACGTGTTCCCTTAGGAGGCGACAGAGGGGACACGGCAGCGCCCCTCTCCGTCAGACTTCCCCATGGCCCGAAAGCGCGTGACCCGGCGGATTCCCGAGTGGGTGATCGGCTTGGCCATCACCCTCGTGGTCCTGGTCACGGCCTGGATCCGGCCCGCCTTCCTCGAGGCCATCGAATATCAACTCTTCGACCTCCGCCTCAAGTGGTTCGGCTCGCGCGCGCCCGCCCAGAACATCGCCATCGTGGCCATTGACGAGGAATCCATCACCAAGCTGGGGCGCTGGCCCTGGCCGCGCTCCCGGCTGGCGGCCCTGGTGGATCTGCTGGCGGCCAAGGGGGCCAGGGTCATCGGCCTGGGGCTGATCCTGTCGGAGCCGGAAGAGCAGAGCGGTCTCACGGCCCTCCAGACGGTGGAGGAGAAGTTCCAGGCCCTGGGGAGCGTGAAGGGCGGGCCGGAGTTTCTGGAATCGCTCCGGGACCTCCGGACGTCCCTGGACAATGACGCCAAGCTGGTGGGGGCGGTGCAGAAGGCCGGCACGGTCCTGCTGCCCGGATTCGCCAGCCTGGAAGGCGCCGCGCGGGGCGGGCCGTCCGCGGGCAAGGTTGCGGGCGTGCCGGAGTTCGCGGCCAGGAGCGCCCTCACCAACCTGGCCATCGCGGCGGATCAGGCGCAGGCGGGGGCGCCGCACGCCCTGGAGATGACCTGGCCGCTGCCGGCCCTGGGCGAGGCGGCGGTCGGGATCGGCCACATCAACCGCCTGCCGGATGCCGACGGCATCAGCCGGTGGGAGCCCCTCGTCGTGGGGTACCGGGACCAGTACTTCCCGCACTTCGCCCTGGCGGTGGCGGCTCGCGCCATGGGAATCCCCCGGGAGCGAATCCGGGTCGCCTTCGGCGATGGGATCCTGCTGGGAACCACATACATCCCCACCGACGGCCGGATGCGCCTCCTCCTCAACTACTACGGCGGGCCCAAGACGTTCCCCCACTATTCCGCCTTTGACGTCCTCAACGACAAGATCGCGGCGCCGGCGTTCCAGGGGAAGATCGTCCTGGTGGGCGCCACGGCCCCGGGCATCGGTGACGTGGAGCCGACGCCGCTGGCGCCGGTCTTCCCCGGGGTAGAGAAGCACGCCAACCTCATCGCCAACCTCCAGGAGGGGCGGTTCCTCACGCGCCCGGCCTGGGCCGACCTCACCGAACTGGCCGCGGTCCTGGTCCTGGGGCTCCTCACCTCGCTCCTCCTGCCCCGGCTGGGCGCGGGGCTGGGCTCGGTCCTGGGCGCGGTACTCTTCGCCGGGGTGATCGCCGCCGGCCTGGCGGCCTTCGCCGCGCGCGGGATCTGGCTGGGCATCGCCACCCCGGCCCTCCTGGTGGCGCTGAACTACGTCGCCATCACTTCGCGCCGGTTCCTGGGGGTGGAGCGCGAGAAGGAGATCGTCGAGGAGGAGAGCGACGAGGCCAACAAGCTCCTGGGACTCACTTTCCAGGGGAAGGGGATGCTGGACCTGGCGTGGGAGAAGTTCGCCCGCATCCCCGTGGACGAGGAGACGAAGGGAGTTCTCTACAATCTCGCCCTGGATTTCGAGCGGAAGCGGCAGCCGGCCAAGGCCCTCACGGTGTACGAGCGGATCGCCTCGGTGGACAAGGCCTTCCGGGACATCGCGGATCGCATGACCAAGGTGCAGGCGGCCGCCACGAGTCCCGCCGTCGGCGGGATGGGCGGGCCGCGGCGCGGCGAGTCCACCGCCATCCTGGAGGGGGTCGAGCGGCCGACGCTGGGCCGCTACGAGCTGGTCGAGGAGCTGGGCCGGGGCGCCATGGGGATCGTCTACAAGGGGCTGGATCCCAAGATCAACCGGACGGTGGCCATCAAGACGGTCCACTTCGACGACGTGGAAGAGGCCATGCTCCCCGAGGTGAAGGAGCGCTTCTTCCGCGAGGCCCAGGCGGCCGGCGGCCTGAACCACCCCAACATCCTGACCATCTATGACAGCGGCGAAGAGATGGACGTGGCGTGGATCGCCATGGAGTTCCTCTCGGGGAAGGACCTGGAGCGCTTCTGTCAGAAGGGGAACCTGTTGCCCTGGTCCAGGGCGCTGGAGATCTGCGCCAAGGTGGCGGACGCCCTGGCGTACGCCCACACGCACGGCGTGGTCCACCGGGACATCAAGCCGGCCAACATCATGCTGCTGGAGAACGGTGAGGTCAAGGTGACCGACTTCGGCATCGCCCGGGTCGTCTCCTCGTCCCAGACCAAGACCGGCATGGTCATGGGGTCCCCCAGCTACATGTCACCGGAGCAGATCGCCGGCAAGAAGGTGGACGGGCGCTCCGACCTGTTCTCCCTGGGGGTGGTGCTGTACGAGTTGTTCGCGGGGGAGCGACCGTTTACGGGCGACTCCCTCGCCACCATCATGTTCCAGATCACCAGCAGCCCGCCGCCGTCCCTGGCCAACTTCGTCCCCCGGATTCCCCCCATCTTCCAGAAGCTGGTCGAGAAGGCTCTGGCCAAGGACCCGGCCCAGCGCTTCCAGACGGGGGAAGAGTTCGCCAAGACCCTGCGCGCCCTGAAGGATCGGCTGGACAAGGCCATGGCCCAGGCGGGCCCGGCCGCCCCGCGCCCCGCGGCCCCGTTGACCCCGCGGGTGGGGGCGACCGGTGGCGGGGCCACGCAGCGGATGACGACCCCCCCGGATCCGGCGGAGGGATAGCGGGCCATGGAGTATGTGGCAGCCGCCAGGACCGACGTCGGGCGCAAGCGGCAGGGCAACGAGGACAGCTTCTGCATCGAACCGGACCTCGGCCTGTACGTCGTCGCCGACGGCATGGGGGGCCACGCCGCGGGAGAGGTGGCCAGCCGCCTGGCCGTGGACACGATCCGGGAGTGGATGGCCAAGTACCTGGGAGGCGCGGACGTGGCGCTGGTGGGACCGCCGGTGGCCACGTGCTCTCGGGAGGCCAACTGCCTGCTGAGCAGCATTCGCCTGGCGAACCGGGTCATCTACGGCGCCGCCCAGGGCCGGCGGGAGTACGCCGGCATGGGGACCACGCTGGTGTCGGTCCTGGCTGTGGACGATCACGTGGCGCTGGCCCACGTCGGGGACAGCCGGATCTATCGCATCCGGGAGGATCAGATTGCCCAGCTCTCCCGGGATCACTCGCTGGTCCAGCAGCAGGTGGAGCACGGCATCATTTCGCCCGAGGAGGCCCACGCCTCGCAGTACCGCCATCTGATCACGCGTGCCCTGGGCCTCAAGGAATCGGTGGAGGTGGACCTCGTGGAGCAGCCGGCCCTGCCGGGGGACGTCCTGCTCCTGTGCTCCGACGGCCTCTCGGACCTCCTGGAGGATGAGGAGATGCTGGCCATCGCCCGGGAGCAAACTGGGGACCTGGAGAAGGCGTGCCAGTCCCTGGTGGATCGCGCGAACTACAAGGGGGGCGACGACAACATCACCGCCCTCCTAGTCCAGGCCCGGGAGGGGCGCGCGGGGCGCACCCGGCCTCCGGGCGGGGGAACCGGCGTGCTGGGCCGGCTCAGGGCGATGCTCGGGCGGAGCGCGGAGCGCGGAGCGCAGAGCGCCGAGAAATGATGGGGCGGCGGTGAAGCTGGTGCTGAGCTTCCAGGGGGTGCTGGTCCGGGAGTACGCGCTGGACCGGCCGGTCCTCATCATTGGCCGGCACCAGGAGAACGACATCGTGATTGACCACCTGACGTTCAAGGCCGGCGCGCGCTGATACGGCTCCGCCCCGGCAGAGGCGGCCCGCCCACCCGGACGCAAGGAGGCATGATGCCCAGTCCCAGGTTCCCAGCGACGGCGACGCTCCTGGATGCGAAGATCTGTCCGCTGGTAAAGTTCGACCTGCTCTTCGCGAAGATCACCCAGGAACGCCAGATCGCCGACGGCTACTTCCTGCAGGCCCACCCGGAGGAGACCACCTTCCTCTTCGTGGTGAACGGGTCCCCGTACGGGGCGGGCCGGCTGGCAGGGAATGCGTGCAGCTTCCTCGAGATCCACGAGTTCTTCGCGGCGTACTCGCGGCATCCCGAGTCGCCCCTCTCCTTCTTCGTCGCGCACAAGCGGCTGCTGCTGGGCATGATGGTGCTGTTCCGGCACCGCCCCGCGCTGCAGTTCACGACGGACCTGGTGGACATGCAGGAGGTCCTGAACAAGCTGGCGGCGCGCGGCGCCGACGCGATCGTGGGCACCCGGTCCGGGGAGGAGTGGGCGATCACCATCTGCACCAAAGGCAAGCCGGTGGCGAACTACTTCCCGGCCTCGGGGGCCGAGGCCCTGAAGGAGCCGACCCTCGACGAGCAACTCCTGGTGTACGTGTTCACGCGGCCGCAGGGGGGCGTCACCGTGGACGTGTACGAGGAGACGCGAGTGGCTCCGGCCGGGGACGCGTCCCTCGTCACCCGCGAGACGCGCGGACGCTTGAGCGAGGTATTCCTCACGGTCGCCTTCAGAGTCGCAGAAGAGGAAGCCGCCCCGCGCCTGGAGCTGGAGAAGGGGCCGGCGGAAAGAGCGCCATCCGCAGCGGCGCCGGGGCCGGCCGCCTCCGCGGACGACGAGGAGGCCTTCGTCGTGTCCACGGGGACCGCTCCCACCCCGGAAGCCCCGCCGGAGCCGGCACCGCCCCCCGCGGCACCAGTCCCGGCCCGTCCGGTCATCAAGGGACCGATTCCCGATGTCCAACTCTTCCTGGGGGAGAAATCCCTGGGGACCTTTTCGCTGGGCAAGGGAGAGCTGACGATCGGGCGGAACCCGGGCAACGACATCCTGATTGACAACGTGGGAGTGTCGCGGCGCCATTCCGTGATCCGATGGAGCGGCGACCGCGCCGTCGTGGAGGACCTGGGCAGCGCCAATGGCACCTTCGTCAACGGGGAGAAGATCACGAGCCACGAATTACGGGACGGGGACGAGATCGTGGTGTTGAAACACAAGCTGATCTACCGCCTCCCCAAGGAAGCGGCGGCTCCCAGGGTCGAGGTGGCCCAGGACGTCGGCCAGAAGACCATGTACATTGATGCGGCCGCCATCGCCCAGGCGGCGGGGAAGGCGCCCATGCGACCAGAGGCCGCCACGCCCAAGCTCCGCCCGCGCCTCATCCTGCCGGACCTGAAGAAGCTCGCCCTGGAAGACGAGGAGATCACGCTGGGCAGCGGGGCCGACTGCAAGATTCAGCTCTCCGGCATGTTCGTGGCCAAGCTGCACGGCAAGATCATCCCCGAGGGGGAGGGGCAGTTCAGGATCGTCCACGTGGCGGGCCTGGCGGGCATCCGGGTCAACGGGACGAAGATCTCCGAGCATATCCTGAAGCACGGGGACGAGATCGAGATCGGCAAGCAGAAGCTGCTGTTCCGCCTCGAACGCTGAACTGCGGGGGTCGGGGGCCAGGGAACGACTCCGACCTCTGACAATTAAGCCGAACCGTATAGGGGGCAGGATGGGGACCGGGGATTCGCCATTTGGTTCTGCGGCTTGAGGCTTGGAAGTCGGGGAGGGGAGGGCAGGCCAATCTCCAAAATCACCAATCAACAATCACAAATCCTCAATGCGTGTTGACGTTCTGCTCCTGCCCCGCGAGCTAGCCGTGCGCCCCCGCCCCGATCTCTACGCCGTCGTCGTGGACGTCCTGCGGGCCACCACCAGCATCGTCGTCGCCTTCCAGCACGGCTGCCGATCCATCCTGCCCGTGGCGAGCGCCGAGGAGGCGGAGCGCGCCCGCGCCGCCGCCCCGGGCGCCCTCCTGGCGGGGGAGCAAGGCGGGCAGCGCATTCCGGGCTTCGACCTGGGGAACTCGCCGCGCGAGTTCAGCCGGGAAGTCGTTGGCGGGCGGGAGGTGATCCTGACGACGTCCAACGGGACCAAGACCCTGCGGGCCGTGGGGGGCGGGCGGACGGTGGCCATCGGCGCGTTCCAGAACCGGAGCGCGGTGGGCGACTGGCTCGTCGCCCGGGGGGCGGACAGCCTGATCGTGTGCTCCGGGTACGAGGGGGGATTCTCGCTCGAGGACGCGGTCTGCGCGGGCGCCATCGTGGACCGGGTCACGCATGTGGTCGCAGGGATCGGCCTGGGGGACGGCGCCCGGGCGTCTCAGGCCCTCTGGGAGCGGTTCGGATCCGATCTGCCTCGGCTACTGCCCAACACCGCGTGGGGCCAACGCATGGTGGCCATGGGATTCGGCCCCGACATGGAGGCCTGCGCCCGCGTGGACGTCACGGACGTGGTGCCCGTGATGGAAGGCGGGCGCATCGCGCTCGGAGAGCCGAGAGCCTAGAGCCGAGAGCCGAGAAGCTCGCCCGGTGCCGGACACTGCTCGCCGTCCCGGCGGGGAGCGACGCCCCTCCGCCTTGCGGCTGGCCTACCGAGTCACCGAACGGCCCCTCGCCCGACGCTCCCCCCGGGCATTCAATCCCCATAGCCCCCGTCGCCCGCGGTTTCGTTCAACAGATTCTTTCCAAAGTGCTCGCCGTCGCCCCATCTTCCCCAGCCGCGCCTTGACTTCCGGCGAGACTTCGGAAAGAATCCTATTGATTTGGCGGCGACGAAGAAGCGCTCTCGCTACGAGGATAGCGACGTGGAA
>JACQXP010000040.1 GCA_016208645.1 Candidatus Methylomirabilota bacterium
ATGGCGTCGTTTACAAAGCGCACATCCTCCATGATCCCGAAATCACCGGTCGTGTGAATCATGCGGCGCACGATTTCCCATTCGTCGGGATTGAAACGATGCCGCGGCGCCTCCCGGTTGATGATGGAAAACGATCGCCGCTCGATCTCCTCGCCGCTCAGGGGGGACTGCTCCAGCTCGTGAATCCGTGCGGGTTTGGATGTCATCGGGTGCACTTTCTAAGAAAATGGCGCACCGCTCCCGGCTGCGAGGCCAGATGCAGGTGGACATAGCTCGCCAGGACCCGCTCGCGCTGGAATCCTTCCGGAACCGGTCCGGGGGGTCGCGGATGGCAGACGGCGTAGGCCGTCTGCCAACCGTCCGGAGGTTCGTCCGTGGCGGTCATTTCCGAGTAATGGAATTCGTGACCGCGGAGCCGGCTGCCCGCGGTTCCCCACAGGGAGTCCTGGCGCAGCGTGACCTCCGCATAGCCCAGCATCCGACGGCGCTCCAGCATCCGGCACTCCGTGGGCAGCAGCCCCACCATCGCGTGCCGCCGTTGGTCGAGCGTCTCGATGCTCCGGGACAGGTACATGAGTCCGCCGCACTCGGCATACACGGGGCAGCCGGCGGTCGCGTGCGCCCGGATGTCGTCCCGCATGGAGACATTGGCCGCGAGGTCGGCCGCGTGAACCTCGGGATAGCCGCCGCCCAGGTAGAGACCATCCAGCCCCTCCGGCAGCTTCGGGTCCCGCAGCGGGCTGAAGGGCACGAGGCTCGCTCCCGCGGCCTCCAGGCGGGTCAGGTTCTCGGCATAGTAGAAGCAGAACGCCGCATCCCGCGCGACACCGATGCGACAGCGCCTCCCAGGCGACGCCGGGTGAGGGGGCGACGGCGAGGGCACAGCGGCCAAGCGGCTCGCTTCCAGCAACTGGTCCACATCCACATGAGCCTCGACCAGATCGGCGAGCTTTCCTACGCGTTCCGGAGTCAGGAGTCCAGTCTCGGCGGTCACGAGGCCGAGGTGCCGCTCGGGGATCCGGACATCAGTCTCCCACGGGAGCGCCCCCAGGATGGGGGTGCGACAGGTGAGTGCCGAGGCCTCCCGCAGCCACCCGGCGTGGCGCGGGCCGCCAGCCCGGTTGAACACGACGCCCGCCATGCGAAGGCTGGAGTCGAATGTCTCGAACCCCAGGAGCGTGGCTGCCGCTGAGCGGATGGCGGCAGAGGCATCCACCACCAGGAGGACCGGCAGGTGGAGCCACCGCGCGATCTCCGCGCTGCTGCCGCGGTCACTGCCCCCCTCCAGGCCGTCGAAGAGGCCCATGACCCCTTCCACCAGCGCCACGTCGGCGTCGGCCGTGTGGCGGGCGAAGATCTCCTCGATCTCCGCCCGGGGAAGCAACCACCCGTCCAGGTTGTGGGATGGGCGGTCCGTCACCGCCGCGTGCAGGCCGGCGTCAATGAAGTCCGGCCCGACCTTGAACCCCTGCACGCGGAGCCCCCGGCGGCGGAGCGCCGCCATGAGCCCGAGCGTCACCGTCGTCTTCCCCACGCCGCTGGCGACGCCGCCAACGAGGAGAGCGTGCATGATTATGTCGCTTTTAGATTTCGCATTGCATTGAATGAAAAAGCCCCACTCCGCTTGCGGCGGAATGGGGCTCCAGAATCCAACAGTCCAGACGTGTGACGGACGGACCGATAGATGATGGGGCGCCCTTCCCCGCGGAAGGATCACGACACCCGGAAGGCTGAGCAGGTTTCCTGGCTCGCGGCTCGGCTTACTCTCTGCGCCTTCCCGTTCCGCCTATGGCGGAACAGTGGCCCGTGCAGATTTCAACGCCGCTCACAGTTGCGGGGCAGCAATGGATTTTCCCTGGCTCCCCTCCGGCCTGGAAGGAATCCGGGGATACACCATTTTCCCTCGAGGGTCCCCCGGGCGGGGACCTCTCAGCCTCGGCTATTCAATTGTTCGGACTCATCCTCCCTGGATCAAACGGCCGGAGTGAACTCCATCGAAACAACGGTAACGGGATTTCTAGTCGAACCCCCGGGAGAAGTCAAGGATTTTTCAGCAGGGCCCGCCTGCAGCATTCAAGCATCGGGTCGCCAAACAACCGAGGGCATCCCCGGCGGGATGCCCTCGTAGTGGCACGGTACGCCGAACGGAGAAGAGCTACTTCTTCTCTTCCTTCTTCTCGGCCTTTTCCATCTTCTTCTCGGCTTTCTCCGCCTTCTTCTCGGCCGTTACGGCCTTCTTCGCGGCCTTCTTGGCAGCCTTCTTCGCGGCCTTCTCCGCCTTCTCGGCCTTCTTCTCAGGCGCGGCAGACGGAGCCGCCGGCGTGGCCGGGGTGGCCGGAGTGGCCTTCTTCTCCTCGGCCTTCTTGGCCTCACCGGCGAAGGACACGCCAGCGAAGGACAGCGCGACAACCATTGCCAGGAACCAGGTGGCGAACTTCTTCATCTTTGTTTCACCTCCCTTCGTATGGGCATTGGAGAACCATTGCGGAACCGGAGGAAACCCAAAACTGTGTTGTTTTAAGCAACACTTGTGCCAGAATGAACAATCTTCGACATTTCTAAACTCGACGTTTTCAATGGGTTGAAGCCCTTGAGGGGACCCCTCACGACTCGTGCACCGTCACTTCCAATTCTGAATGCCGCGTTTGGGTTGAGCCTGCACCATTTCGGGCGCCTCTCAACCCCAACTCGGTCACACAGAAGAAGACAGCTTCATCCGCTTCTTCAGCCGAGTTGCCGCCTCCAGCAATTCCGTGGCATGCAGGAGCGGGGTGGTCGATCGGCTGGGCCCCCCGAGCATGCGGGCCAATTCCTGGGCTCGCTCGGCTCCCTCGAGGGGCTGCACCGTGGTCTGCGTCCGGTCCCGCAGGGTCCGCTTCGCAACGGTCACGTGGTGATCGGCGAAGCAGGCGATCTGGGGCAGGTGCGTCACGCACAGGACCTGGTGCTGGCGGGAGGCCGCCACCAGCTTCCGACCGACGGTCTCGGCCGTGCCGCCTCCGATGCCTGCGTCCACCTCGTCGAAGACGAGGGTGGGGGTCTGATCCGCCGCCGCTAGGATCACCCGGATCGCCAGCATGGTCCGGGACAGCTCGCCGCCCGAGCCGATCTTGTGCAGCGGCTTCAGCTCCTCGCCGGGATTGGGAGAGATCAGGAACTCCACCTCGTCCTTCCCATGCGGGCCGAGCCCCGCCTCCCCCGGGGGGGCGGACGTCACCCGCACCTCGAAGGCCGCCCGGGCCATCCCCAGCTCTCGGATCTCTGCCAGGATCGCCTCTTGCAGCTTGGGCGCGGCGCGCCCGCGCGCAACCGAGAGGCGCTCGGCGCGGCCCGCGAGATCGCGCTGGGTTTCCGCCAGTGCCGTGTCCAATTCCGCCAGGCGGGCCTCTGACCGCTCCAGGGCCGCGAGGTTTTGCCGGACGCGCTCCAGGTGGTCCAGCACCTCGGCGACGCTCGCCCCGTACTTCCGCTTGAGCTTCCCGATCTCGTGGAGCCGCGTCTCGATCGCGTCCAGCCGCTGCGGGTCGAATTCGATCCGGCCCCGGTAGTCCCGCAGGCCCCGGGCCGCCTCCCGGAGGTGCACCCCGCCCGTCTCCAGCGCCTCCAGGACCTCCCGGAGGCGCTGGTCAATGGCCGCGGCCTCGCGCACCCGCGCCGCGATGGCACCCAGGCGCTCCAGGATGGCTTCATCGGACTCCTCCAGGGCCTGGTAGGCCTGCTCCACAGCCGAGAACAGGCGCTCGTGGTTGTTCAGGATGGCCTGCTCGGCGGCGAGCGCCTCCTCCTCGCCGGCCGTGAGCCGCGCCGCCTCGATCTCGCGCCGCTGGAACTCCAGCAGGTCCTGGCGCTGGGCCCGCTCGCGTTCGGCCAAGAGCAAGCCCTCGCGCTCGCGCCGCAGGGTCTGCCACTGGGCGAAGCGCTCGCGGTAGGCGCGGGCGTCCTCGCTCGTGCCGGCGTAGGCGTCGAGGAGCTCCCGGTGCCGGCGCGGATCCAGGAGCGGCTGCCCGGGGTGCTGCCCGTGAATGTCCACCAGGCATTCCGCCAGGGCGCGGAGCGTCGTCGCCGAGGTGAGCCGCCCGCTGGCGTAGGCCTTGGTCCGTCCATCCCGGAAGAGCTGGCGGCGCAGGACCAGGAACTCGCCGGGCTCCACGCCGATCCCCTCGGCCTCCAGGATGTCCAGGACCCGCGATCCCCGGCCGGCCTCGAAGGCGGCCTCCACCGTCGCTTCCTCCGCCCCGGACCGCAGGAGGGTTTCGCTGCCCCGGGCCCCCAGGACGAGCTGCAGGGCGTCAATCAGGATGGACTTGCCCGCCCCGGTCTCGCCCGTCAGCACGTTCAGGCCGGGCACGAAGGTGACCGTCAGCTCGTCAATCACGGCCACATTTCTGATCGTCAGTTCGCGGAGCATCCTGGCGATTGCGGCCGCCGCCGCGCGGCCTGGGGGCAAGACCTTGCCCTGATCCGAAATTACGAAGTAATTCAGCTTGGGGGATTTGATGAGGGCGATGGAGCGATCGGAACGCTGCAAGGCGACCACATCGCGGTGCCGGAGGGGGACACCCACCTGTCCGTCCACGGTCAGGTGGACGTCCTCTCCGGCCGAGCCCTGGATGATCTCGACCACGGCGGAATCCGGCACGACCAGCGGACGATTCGTGAGCGTGTGGGGGCAGATCGGGATGATGACCAGGGCCGGCAGCGAGGGGTAAATGATGGGGCCGCCGGCGGAAAGGCAATACGCGGTGGACCCGGTGGGGGTGGACACGATCAGGCCGTCGGCCCGGAAGGTGGCCACGTACTCGCCGTTGACGTGTGTCTCGAGATCCACGATGCGTGACGGGGCCGTCTTGGTGATCACGGCGTCGTTCAGCGCCTCGTAGCCGGCGACGACCTCTCCGCCGCGCAGGACCCGCGCGCGGAGCGTGAGGCGCCGGCTCACGGCGAACTGGTCGCGCAGCACCGCCTCCAGCGTCGGGAACAACTCGTCCAACGTGACCTCGGTAAGGAATCCCAGCCCGCCCAGGTTGACGCCCAGGATCGGCACCTCGCGGGACCCGATCAGCCGCGCCACGGACAGGAGGGTTCCGTCCCCGCCCAGGACCACCAGGAGGTCCGCCCTGGCCACCACCTCGGCCCGGGTGAGGCCCGGCCCCGCCTCCGGACAGATCGTCGCCGTCTCCTGGTCCGGCACCACCTCGCAGGCCCGGTCCCGCAGCCACGTGACCAGGTTCCGGAGGACGGGCTCCGCCTCCGGCTTGTTGGGCTTGGCGACGATGCCGATGCGGCGCACGGATCTCTCCCTCAGGGAGTGGACGGCTCCACGGCCGCGGCGCCCATGGGCCCCAGCAGTGGGGACGCCGTCATCCCGGAGACGCGGAGCGACAGCTCTTGGGCCACGTGGGCGACGCGCTCCAGGACGGCCCGGTGCTGGGCCGGATCGCGGACGACGCCTCGCTTCCCCACCTGCCCCTTCCCCACCTCGAACTGGGGCTTCACCAGGGCCACGATCTCGCGAGGAGGATCCAGCAACCGGACCACGGCCGGCAGGACGAGCGCCAGGGAGATGAAGGAGACATCAACCGTGGCAAGATCCGGGCGGACGGGAAGCCCGGCGGGATCCAGGTGCCGGATGTTCGTCCGCTCCAGCAGGTGGACCCGCGAATCCTGCCGCAGCCGCAGGGCGAACTGCCCATAGCCCACGTCCACGGCGATCACCTGGCGCGCCCCGGCCTGGAGCAGGCAGTCCGTGAATCCCCCCGTGGATGCGCCGACATCCAGGCAGACGCGCCCGCCAGGATCCAGCCCGAACACATCCAGGGCATGGCGCAGCTTCACCCCACCCCGGCTCACGAACGGGTGGGACGGGCCAACGACCTCCAGGGGCGTCTCGGCCGGCAGCAGCGTCCCGGGCTTCTCGACCCGACCGGTTGCCGTCCGGACCTTTCCGGCCAGGATCAGGCGAGAAGCCTCCTGCCGGCTGGCACACAGGCCCCGCTCCACCAGGAGGAGGTCGGCGCGCCCCCGCCTCCTGGCTCCCCGCCTGCGCCGCGTTCGGCGCGGCAGGCAGGTCGGCTCGCGGCTCGCGGCTCGCGGCTCGCGGCTCGCGGCTCTCAACTCGCGGCTCTCAGCTCATTGCCATTCGCCATGGTCATTGTTTTCAATGTCGTCGGCTCCCGACGAAGTCAGCCAGCGCGAGAAGCGTGGCTCCCTTTTCACCCAAGACGCGCAGCGCGTCCTTGGCCTCCCGCAGCAGGTGGGCGGCCTGTCGCCGGGATTCCTCCAGGCCCATGACGGCCGGGTAGGTCGCCTTCTTCCTCCGGAGGTCGCTCCCGGCCGTCTTCCCCATCTCCGCGCTGGCCCCCTCGATGTCCAGGATATCGTCCACGATCTGGAACGCCAGCCCCACGCGCTCAGCGTACCGGGTGAGGGCCTGCAACGGCTCCTCCCCCGCCCCGCCGGCGATCCCCCCCACCCGGACCGACGCGCGGATCAGGGCGCCGGTCTTGTGGGTGTGCAGGTACAAGAGCGTCGGGCGATCAATCTCGCGACCCTCGGCCAGGATGTCCATCGCCTGCCCGCCGACCATGCCGCGGCTCCCCGCCGCCTCGGCGATCTCGGCGATGACCTGGAGGCGACGGGCCGCCGGCACCCGGGTCGGCACCGGGTCGGCCAGCACCTGGAACGCGTGAGTGAGCAGCGCGTCGCCCGCCAGGATGGCAACGGCCTCGCCGTACACCCGGTGGCAGGTTCGCCGGCCCCGGCGGTAATCGTCGTCGTCCATGGCCGGGAGGTCATCGTGAATCAGCGAGTAGGTGTGGACCATCTCCAGCGCGACGGCGGCGGGCATGGCATCCTCCGGATGGCTCCCCACCGCCTCGCAGGCGAAGAGCGCCAGGAGCGGGCGAAGGCGCTTGCCGCCGGCAAAGACGCTGTAACGCATCGCCTCGTGGACCTTGGGCGGATGGTCCCCCTGCTGCGGGAGCCACCGTTCCAGCGCCTCGTCTACCTGCCGCCGGCGCTCGGCCATCAGGGCGGCCAGATTCCCGGCCGGTTCCGGCTCACCCATGGACCCCACCCTCGTTTCCCGGGTCGAAGGGGACCTCCTGCTCCGTCCCCTCCGGGGTCCGCGTGAGGAGATGGACGCGTCGCTCCGCGTCCTCCAGCCGCGCCGCGCACAGGCGGGTCAGCCGCACCCCCTCTTCGAAGGCGCGGAGCGCCTCCTCCAGGGGCAGATCGCCCGCCTCGAGGCGGGCGACGAGGGCCTCGAGCTGGCTCAGGGCTTCCTCGAAAGTCGGCTCGCCCATCTAGGCGTCCCCCACCCATCCTTCCGGAGGGGTCCCCGGAAGCGCGCCCTGCACCAGACACCGGAGCGCGCCCCGGTGGAGGCGGACCGCGACCTCCGAGCCGACCGCGGCGTCCGCGGTCGCCTTGACGATGTGCCGGTCAGGCAGGCTGAAGCAGATGCTGTACCCCCGTGCCAGGATCGAAAGCGGGGAGAGCGTCTCCAGCTTCCCCGCCAGGACCTTCAGCCGCTCCTGCCGGAGCATCCGCGCCAGCCCCCACCAGGCGAGGAGGCGCTGCCGGAGGCCCTGGAGGCGTTCCGCCTGGCGCCGCACCTGGGCCACTGGACTCAGCACGCCCAGGTGACGCTCCAGCATCTGGACGTGCGCGCGCCGGGCGGCCAGCACGGACTCCACCGCGGCCAGGGCCCGCCCCACCAGCTCGTCCACGCGCTGCCGCAGCTCGTCCCGCTGCGCCACCACCAGCTCCGCCGCCGCCGAGGGTGTGGGCGCCCGCAGATCCGCCACGAAGTCCGCGATGGTGACGTCGGTCTCGTGGCCCACGGCCGAGATCACGGGGATGGGGCTCCGCGCGATGGCGCGGGCCACGATCTCTTCATTGAACGCCCACAGGTCCTCCAGCGAGCCGCCCCCCCGGGCCACGATCAGGACGTCCAGGTCCGACCGGCGTCCCAGGTGGGCGAGGGCCGCCGCGATCTCCGGGGCCGCCGTCTCGCCCTGCACCTGCACCGGGAAGATCAGGATGGCCAGGCCGGGAAAGCGCCGCCCGATGACCGTGAGCATGTCCCGGATGACCGCCCCCGTGGGCGAGGTGATGATCCCGATCTTCCGGGGCAGGCGGGGGAGCGGGCGCTTGCGCGCCGGATCGAAGAGCCCCTCGGCCTCCAGCCTGGCCTTGAGCTGCTCGAAGGCGAGCTGCAGGGCGCCGACCCCTTTCGGCTCCATGAACTCGACGTTGACCTGGTATTCGCCGCGCCGCTCGTAGACCGTGACCGTGCCGAACACCAGCACGGCCATCCCGTCCTTGGGCGTGAACTTCAGCAGCCGGTTGTTCCCGCGGAACATCACCCCCCGGATCTGGGCCTCGGCATCTTTCAGGGTGAAGTACATGTGGCCGGAGGTGTGATGCTTGAAGTTGGACAGCTCCCCCTCCACCCAGATGGCAGAAAAGCCGTCCTCCAGGACGGCTTTGACCTCGGCGGTGAGGGCGCTGACCGAATAGACGTGACGCGCGAGCTGCGTAACCATCGCGCCCTTGTAACATGCGTCCTTCGAAGTTGTCAAACCCTTTCCCCCCTTGGGCGATTTCGGATTGCGGATTTCGGATTTCGGATTTGCGATCCACATTCGCCATTCGTGATTCGACATTCGAAATTCGCCGGGTCCGCTCCCCCTGTCCAGTTGCGGATCGCGGATTGAAAAATTCGACATCTGAAATCCGAGATCCGAAATTCCCTTGGTCCGGTTCCACTCCCATGGTAGCGTCACCCGGCTTCGAGGCCAAGACGGGGACCGCATGACGCGCGACGCACGGATCGGGATCCTTCAGTTTGCGATGGCTCTTGTCACTTCCGGATGGCTCGCGTATAAATAGCGGGACGAGGAGGAGCCATGCCCAAGCTCTACACCATCCACTGTCCGGCCGTGCCGGAACACCGGGTGGATTGGACCCCCATCCCGGCGGCGTACCAGGCGCTTCCCCTCATGGCGCCAGGCAAGCCGGGGAAGAACCCGGAACTCGCGCGGCTGCTCCAACGCTGCCCGAGCTGCGTGGTGCGCTTCCAGTTCGGACGATGAGCCCGGCAGATTTCCCCTCAGCCTGCCCCGGGTCCCCCCGGGGCGCGGGAGCGGGACGGGGAGGGGGGCGCTCGAACGCGGGAGCATCTTGGCATCCGCTCGGGGAGCGCGAGGCCGTTGCGGGACAGGCAAGGAGGAGATCCGTGAGGCATCGGTCGCTGTCGGTGGGACTCTTGCTGGCCCTGGTCGTCTCGGGCTGTGTCGCTTCGTCGACCCTGGAAGGTTACCGGGCGAAGAACCAGGACGAGGCCCTGGTGGTCCTCATGCTTCTGAAGATTCCGAACGGGATCAAAGCCAGATCCGTGGAGATGATCTTGCAGCCGTACGCGGAGGACGTGTACGTGGGGAACTTCCAGAAATACCTGGGCGTCGCCAGCCCGACGGCTCCCCTTAGTATCTCCAAGCGGGATCTCCGCGGCGTCTACGCCGAGGTCTTCCGGGGGGCCAAGGACGTCTCCATGGACGTCAAGAATTTCCAGATCAACGTGAGCGGCGACCGGGCCGTGGCCGAGGCCCGGACGGAGCTGATCTACAAGATCGAGGCGGGACGACACGAGGCGAAACAGCAGATCTTCCTCAACGACGTCACCTGGCGCATGCGGCGCACCCCCGCCGGATGGAAGATCGTGGAGGAGATCTGGCAGTAGACGCCCCGGCGCACCGGGGCGCAATTTAAAATCGAAAACTGACAACGAGAAACCGACCAAGGGGATATCTGAATTGGCCGCGATTCTTCTGGCAAAGTAGGGTCCAATTCGCGGTTGTCGGTTGTCGGTTTTCCATTTTTCATTCGGGAGCCTCGCTCCGTCCCCACGCGCGGATCCCGTCCGGCGTCATCTCCACGCTGAGGGCCCCGTTCAGGTCGGTCCGGAGCAGCCGGATTCCCTGCGCTCGATAGCGCTCCACCACCTCCAGGTGCGGGTGGTTGAAGCGATTTCGATAGCCAACCGAGACGAGCGCGACCTCCGGCCGGACCGCCGCGAGGAAGGCGGCCGCACTGGAGGTCCGGGACCCGTGGTGGGGCACCTTCAGTACCTGCGCCCGGATCACCCCGCCCTCCCGGAGCAGGGCCGCTTCGCCTTCCCGCTCGATGTCGCCGGTGAGGAGGGCCGCCTGATCCCCGATGCCGATCCTGAGGACCAGCGAGGCGTCATTGGATCGGGACGACGAGGCGGCGCCGGCAGCGCCCTGCGCGATCCGCATCGTCCCGGATCGCGGGTGGAGGGTCTCGATGGTCGCGTCTCCCCAGCGAACCGGGGGCGACCCGGCGGACAGGATCCGGTGCGGGATCCGTCGCTCCCGCAGGTATTCCTGGACCCAGAGGAAGGTGGCGGACGGGCCTGGGGCATCAACGCTCCACACCTCGCCGATGCTGAAGCCTCGCAGGATGGCGGGGGCCCCAGCGATGTGATCGGCCTGGGGATGCGTCAGGGCAAGCACGTCCAGGTGCCCGACCCATTCATGCAGGAGGAACGGCGTCACCACCCGTGCCCCGATGTCGAAGCGGCCGCCCGGCAGGCCCCCGACGTCCACGAGCATGCGGCGCTGCCCAGGCAGCTCCAGGAAGATGGCCTCTCCCTGCCCCACATCCAGGAGTGTCATCCGCACCCTGGGATCCCCCTGGAGCGGAAACAGTCTCAGCATCACCTGCAGAACCAGGAGGAGGCCGCAGAGGAGCGCCAGCCAGCGCGCGAAGCGGCGATGCCGCCCCTGGCCGTCTCTCGCGATCCCGGGCGGAACCGCCAGCAGGCACGCGGCCCCGAGGGCGTAGTAGGTCACCAGCATCCCCGGCGTGGGCGTATAGACCCGCAGGCTGCTCCACGGCCACGCGGCGAACCACCAGGCGAGACCGAAGAGGAGATCCACGAGCCACGCCATGGCGTGGTTCAACCACGGGAGCCCGGCCGGCGTCACCAGGAGCAGGGCGCTGGCGGCGGTGCCCAGGGCCGTGATCAGGCCGCTCAGGGGAACGATGGGAAGGTTGGCCAGGACGCCCACCGGCGCCACGCGATTGAAGCTGCTCGCCAGGATGGGCAGCGTCATGGCCGTGGCCGCCAGGGTGATCACGACCGACTGGAGCGGCCACCGGAGCGGGCGGGGAAGAGCGGCCATGGCGCCGACAGACCGGGGCAGGACCAGGAGAATCCCGAGGGTCGCCAGGTAGGTGAGCTGGAAGCCGACGTCGAAGAGGAAGCGCGGATTCCACCAGAGGAGGGCCAGGGCCGAGAGGGCCAGGCTGTTCAACAGGTCACCACGGCGATCCAGGATCACCGCCAGCAAGTAGGTATCCGCCATCACCGCGGCCCGAATCACCGAGGCGCCGGCCCCCGCCAGCGCGGCATACACCGTCACCAGGAGGGCCGAGGCCACGGCGGCGAGCCGCGGTGAGGCCCGCAACAGCCGGAAGATGCCGAAGAGCGTGCCGGCCAGGAGGCTCACGTTCAGGCCGGAGATCGCCAGGATATGATACGTCCCCGAATCCAGGAAGGCCTGATTCATCTCCGCGGAGAGCCCGGACCGGTCACCCAGGACCGTCGCCTTGAGCAGCCCCGCCTCGGGCGGCGGCATGGCAGCGTCCAGTCGCCGCAGGAGCAGGCCCCGCATGTCGAAGACCGCCCCCAGGATCGTGGAGCCGCGGGAGGCGCGCACCACCTCCACCGGGTCTCGCGTCCACCCCTCCAGGCTGATCCCCTGGGTGGCGAGATACGCGGGGTAATCAAACGCCCCGGGATTGTCGAAGCGCCTCGGGCGGCGCAGCGGGAAGGTCCCCCGAACCTCGTTTCCGTACGTTGCATCCGGCGGCTCGCCGATCACGGTGAGCCGGGCCCGCCCCGTCGTCGCGATCCACGCTTCCCCCAGGCGGAGCCGGGTGACCTCCACGACGAAGCGGGTGCGCTCGGGATCCCCCGTGTCGCGGGCCTCGGCCGGGCGCGGGTCCGGCGGGCCGACGACCCAACCCTCCAGGGGAATGGGCGAGGCAAGTTTCGCTTCTGGAATCCGGCTCAGGTGGTGGGCCGGATCCCCGAAGAGCGCCACCGCCATGGCCTGACCGCCCAGGCCGACGAAGAGGAGGATCAGACCGGCGGAGAGGAGGCGGCGCATCCCTCTCCACCAGGCCCCCCCGCCCAGGAGGAGCAGGATCGCCACGGCCGTCGTCCACGCCGCCGGTCGCAGTGCCAGGGCCTGCTCCAGGGCGATCCCGAGGCAGAAGGCCGCGGCCAGCGGGAGCAGGGGCCGGGTGGGCCCCGCGTCCCACGAGCCGCCGGCTGAGTCAATTCCGGCGCCCGGCGGCGAAGGATCATCGAATCTCATCGCGTGACTGCCCCCGGTGAAAAACTGCTGGTTCGGGTGTGGCGGCTGGAGTAAAATCCCCCGGCCGTACCCCACTCACCGGTGAGGGAACCCATGAGGCTGCTGGATCGCGCGATCCTCAAAGAGATGGCCGTGGCCTTCATCCTGGGCCTCATGGTCTTCACCTTCGTCCTGCTGACGAACAAGATCCTCCGCCTGGTCGAGTTGATCGTCAACAAGGGCGTCGGGATTCCGACGGTCTTCCAGCTCTTCCTGTACATCCTGCCCTACTCGCTGGTGGTCACCATCCCCATGTCGGTCCTCCTGGCCACCCTGGCCACCTTCACGCGCCTCGGCACGGACGGCGAGATCCTGGCCCTGCGCGGGGCCGGGCTGAGCCTCAGCCGCCTCACCCGGCCGGCCGTGGGGTTCGGCCTCGTCGCCTCCGCGCTGACCCTGGTCATCACCATCTGGATCCTGCCCTTCAGCAACCATGCCTTCAAGAACCTGGTCTTCCAGATGACGCATCAGCAGGCCACCGTGGGGATCCAGGAGGGGGTCTTCAACAGCGAGTTCGAAGGGCTCATCCTGTACGTGGAGCACGTGGACCCCAAGACCTCCCGCCTGGAGGGGGTCTTCCTCGTGGACAACCGCAACCCCCTGGAACGCAGGGTCATCGTGGCGCGCAACGGCCAGTTCACCTCCGACCCACAGAACCTGCGCATGGGGCTCAACCTGAGCCAGGGCTCCATCCATCTGTCAGCCGCGGAGCTGATGGGCCGCTATCGTCTGCTGACCTTCTCCGAGTACCAGCTCAGCGTGGACGTGGGCCGGAGCCTGGCCGACCCCATGCAGCGGCCCCTGGGCGAGCAGGAACTGACCCTGGCCGAGCTGCGCCTGCGGGCGGCTGACCTGCGGGCGCAGGGGCGAAACTATCACCCTCCCCTGGTCGAGTTCCACAAGAAGTTGGCCATCCCATTTTCGTGCGTGCTGTTCACCTTGGTCGGGGTCCCGCTGGGGAGCCGGATCCGGAAGGGAGGGCGGGGGCTCAGCCTGGTCATCTCGGCGGGGTGCGCGCTGGGCTACTACATGTTGATCGTGGAGGGCGAGGGGTTGGGGGACCGGGGCCTGGTGCCCGAGGCCCTGGCCATGTGGATTCCCAATCTCCTCATCGCGCTCGGGGGCGGCCTCTTGCTGGTCCGGGGGGAGTTCTATCCCGCCACCCTTGGCGAGGCGCTGTTTGCACCGGCCCGCAGCGCCCCCGCTCTCGGGCCGCGGTCCTGATCGCCATGCGCCTCCTGGATCGGTACATCGCCCGCGAGTCCCTGAAGATTCTCCTGCTGTGCCTGGTGGTCTTCATGGGAGTCTACGTCATCGTGGACCTCTTCGAGAAGTTCACCCGGTTCCTGGAGGCGCAGGTGGAGCCGGCGCTGATCCTGCGCTTCTACCTCTTCAGCCTTCCCACCATCTTCACCCAGGTCCTGCCCGTCGCCGTCCTCTTGGCCAGCCTGCTCACTCTCGGCGGCCTGGCCCGGCACAACGAACTCCTGGCCATGAAGATGGGCCACGTCAGCACCCTGCGGATCGCCCTGCCCTGCATCGGGCTGGGACTCCTGGCCAGCCTGGCCGCTTGGGCCACGACCGAGTACGTGGCGCCGCGGACCAGCGAGCGGGCGCTGAACATCTGGCGCACCCAGGTGCGGCGCCTCCCCGCCTACCGCATCGCGCGCGACAGCGACATCTGGTACCGCGCCAAGGGAGATCGCTTCGTCCACATCTCCCTGATCGAGAGCCGGTCCGGCCTCATCCGGGGCATGAGCATCTTCGACCTGTCGCCGGGCTTCGATCTGCTGCGGCGGGTGGACGCGCGCGAGGCGGCGTGGGGCGCGGGCGGGTGGACGCTCCGGACCGGGTACCGGTTGGATCTGGACCAGGCGCCCATCCGGATCGAACCCTTCCGGGAGCTGGGTGTCGCGCTGGAGGAGGGCCCCGAGGATTTCGCCCGGATCGCGCGCTCCCCGGAGGAGATGAGCTACGCCCAGCTCCGCGCCTACATCGAGCGGCTGGTCAGCAGCGGGGTGAGCGCGACCCGCTACCGCGTGGACCTGGAGGCCAAGATCGCCACGGCGCTGGTCAGCTTCGTCATGGCCCTCATCGGGGTGAGCTTCGGATTGCGGACCGGCAAGGCGGGGGTCATGCTCTGGGTGGGGGCATGCATTCCGATGGGGTTTCTCTACTGGATGCTGCTCTCGCTGGGCTTCTCCTTCGGCCGGGGGGGCATCCTGCCGCCGCTGGTGGCCGCCTGGCTGCCCAACCTCGTCTTCGGGAGCGCCGGCCTCCTCTCCCTCTGGCGCCTGCGGGGCTGATCCCGGGCAGAGGAGCACGGGAGCAGAGGGGCGCCAGCATCCTTCGTGGTCGCCAATCAGGGTCACACCTGCTCCTCCTAACGCCGAAGGCAGTAGGAAGGGGAAATTTGACATATTTGCCAACGTCCCCTTCCTCATCGGCGCTCGACTCTTGGCTCGCGGCTCGCGGCGCTCGGCTCTCTAGGTGCCCATCTCCCACGACTCGAGGTACTTCCGCTGCTCCTCGGTCAGGGCGTCGATCTTGACCCCCATGGACTCGAGCTTCAGCCGGGCGATCTCGGCGTCGATGGCGTGGGGCACCCGGTGGACCTTCTTCGCCAGTTTACCCCGCTGCTTCACCGCGTACTCCGAGGCCAGGGCCTGGTTGGCGAACGACATATCCATGACGCTGGCGGGATGCCCCTCGGCCGCCGCCAGGTTGATGAGCCGCCCCTCGCCCAGGAGGCAGATGCGCCGCCCGTTCCGCAGCCGGTACTCCTCCACGTGATCGCGGATGGGCGCGTGGGCCACGGCCAGGGATTCCAGGGCCGGGATGTCGATCTCCACGTTGAAGTGGCCGGCGTTGCACACCACGGCCCCGTCCGGCATCGCCTCGAAGTGCTCCTTCCGGATGATGTGGATGTTCCCCGTGACCGTGACGAAGACCTCGCCCAGTCGGGCCGCGTCCAGCATGGGCAGGACCGTGTAGCCATCCATCACGGCCTCCAGGGCCTTCAGGGGATCCGTCTCCACCACGATGACGTTGGCCCCCATGCCGCGCGCCCGCATGGCCACGCCGCGCCCGCACCAGCCGTAGCCGCACACGACCAATCGCGTCCCGGCCAGGAGCAGGTTCGTGGCCCGGAGGATGCCGTCGATGGTGCTCTGTCCCGTGCCGTAGCGGTTGTCGAAGAAGTGCTTGGTGTTGGCGTCGTTGACCGCGATGATAGGGTACTTGAGGATGCCGTCCCTCTCCATGCTCTTCAGGCGGATGACCCCGGTGGTGGTCTCCTCGGTGCCCGCGATGACGCCCTCCGCCAGGTCCGGCCGCTCGCTGTGAATGATCCCGATGGTGTCGGCGCCGTCGTCCATGGTCAGGTTGGGCCGGAGATCCAGCGCCGCATGGATGTGGCGGTAGTAGGTGTCCTTGTCCTCCCCCTTGATGGCGAACACCGGGATGCCGAAGTCCTTCACCAGCGAGGCCGCCACGTCGTCCTGCGTGCTTAGCGGGTTGCTGGCGCACAGGCGGACCTCCGCCCCTCCGGCCTTGAGCGCCCGCATGAGGTTCGCCGTCTCGGAGGTCACGTGCAGGCAGGCGGAGACCCGGATCCCCCGCAGCGGTGTCTCCCGGGCGAATCGCTCCTCGATGAGGCGCAGCACCGGCATGGCGTTCCGTGCCCACGCGATCCGGCGCACCCCCTTCTCTGCCAGGCCCAGGTCTTTCACGTCGTAGTCCATGCCGCATTCCTTTCAGACAAAGGGCCAGGGGATCCCTCTTGCATCCTCCCCTGGCCCCCATCCTCGTCCTGCAATGAAAAACTGACAACCGACAATTTAAAACCGAACAACCGTGTCCGGTTGTCCGTTGTCAGTTGTCGGTTTTGCATTGTCCATTTTTTTCGACGTCAGGCTCCCAGCCGTCCCGCCTCCTTCTTCAGAAAGTCGGCCCGGTCGGTGCGTTCCCAGGTGAACTCCGGCTCGCTCCGGCCGAAGTGCCCGTAGGCCGCCGTCTTGCGGTAGATGGGCCGCCGGAGGTCCAGGGACTTGATGATCCCGGCCGGGGTCAACTCGAAGTGGCGGCGTGCCAGATCCTGCATCACCTCGTCGGGGACGCGACCGGACTGCTTGCTGTCCACCATGACCGACACCGGCTCCGCCACGCCGATGGCGTAGGCCAGCTGCACCTCGCACTTGTCGCAGAGACCCGCCGCCACCAGATTCTTGGCGATGTAGCGGGCCATGTAGGAGGCCGAGCGGTCCACCTTGGTCGGATCCTTGCCCGAGTAGCAGCCGCCGCCGTGGCTCCCCACGCCCCCGTAGGTATCCACGATGATCTTGCGCCCGGTGAGGCCGGTGTCCCCGTGCGGGCCCCCGATCACGAAGCGGCCCGTCGGGTTGATGTGGTACGTGATCCGCTCCGGATCCAGCAGCTCCTGCGGAATCACGGGGAGGATGACCGCCTCGATGATGTCCTCGCGGATCTGCTTCAGGCTGACGTCGGGGCTGTGCTGGGCCGAGACCACCACCGTGTCCACGCGGGTCGGCTTGCCGTCCGTGTACTCCACGGTGACCTGCGACTTCCCGTCGGGTCGGAGGTACTCCAGGATCTCCTTGCGCCGGACCTCGGTGAGGCGCAGGCACAGCTTGTGGGCCAGCATGATGGGCATGGGCATCAGCTCGGCCGTCTCCGTGGTGGCGTAGCCGAACATGATGCCCTGATCCCCCGCCCCCTGGATGTCCACCCCCAGCGCGATGTCCGAGGACTGCTCCTGGATGGCGGTGATCACCGCGCAGGTCTCGAAGTCGAACCCGTACTTCGCCCGCGTGTAGCCCACGTCCCGGATGACTTCCCGCGCCACCTTGGGGATGTCCACGTAGCAGCGGGTGGTGATCTCCCCCGCGATGAAGGCCAGGCCGGTGGTCACCAGCGTCTCGCAGGCCACGCGCCCGTAGGGATCCTGGCTGTACACGGCATCCAGGACGGCATCCGAGATCTGGTCGGCGATCTTGTCGGGGTGGCCCTCGGTGACCGATTCCGATGTGAACAGATATTGTCTGGATGGCACGATTCCGTCCTCCCGCTCAGAGGGTCTCCACAGCGATTCCGTTCCGGGTTCCCGTCGAAAAGCGGCGAGACTCTAACACAGGGCGACCGAATGTCAAGGAAAACCCGGCCGTCCCTCGACCCCGGGCACCCCGTCACCGGCAAAGTACTCGGGGAAGCGGGCGCGCATCTCCAGCAGGAGCAGCCCCTCCACTTCCTGGGCCGTGGCGCAGCCGAACAGGCGCTGGGCCACGTCGGCCGCCTGCCCGTAGGTGACGGACCGGATGATCCGCTTCATCAAGGGGATGGCCCCCGGGGTCATGGACAGCTCGTCGAACCCCAGCCCCACCAGCAGCAGGCCGTGCAGCGGATCGCTGGCCATCTCCCCGCACATGGAGATCCAGATCCCCTCGTTGTGCGCCGCGCTGACCACCCCCCGGAGCATCCGCAGGACCGCGGGGTGCAGCGGCTCGTACAGGTAGGCCACCTGCTCGTTGATCCGGTCGATGGCCAGGGCATACTGGATCAGGTCGTTGGTCCCCACGCTGAAGAAGTCCACCTCCCGCGCCAGGAGATCGGCGATCACGGCCGCCGAGGGGGTCTCGATCATGGCCCCCACCTGGATCTCGGGGTCGAAGGCGACCCCCTGGCGCTGGAGCTCGGCCATGACATCTTCCAGGATGGCGTTGGCCGCGCGCAGCTCCGCCACGCCCGAGATCATGGGGTACATGATCCGGAGCGACCCGAAGGCGCTGGCCCGCAGGAGGGCCCGGAGCTGCGTCCGGAAGATGTCCGGCCGGTGCAGGCACAGGCGGATGGCCCGCAGCCCGAGCGACGGATTCTCCTCGGCCGCCAGCTGGATGGCCGAGGCCAGCTTGTCCCCGCCGAAGTCCAGCGTCCGGATGACGGTCGGCCGGGGATGCATCTCGGCCGCCACCGCGCGGTAGACGGCGAAATGCTCTTCCTCGCCCGGCAGGTCCGGCCGGTTCAGGTAGAGGAACTCGGTGCGGTACAGGCCGACCCCTTCCGCCCCGTGGGCCTGGACGGCCGGGAGCTCCTCGGGAAACTCGATGTTGGCGGTGACCCGCACCCGGTAGCCATCCTGCGTCTCGGCCGGCAGCGCGCCCAGCTTGTGCAGGGCGCGGCCCGCGTATTCGAGCTGCTGCTTGCGGGCATGGGAGCGGGCCAGGGTCTCCCGGTCCGGGTCCAGGATCACCAGGCCCTCGGTCCCGTCCAGGATCACCGTCTCGTGGTTCACGACGTGAGCGCAGATCTCCTCCACCCCGACCACCGCCGGGATCTCCAGCGACCGCGCCATGATGGCGCTGTGGGAGGTGCGACCGCCCGTCTCCGTGACCAGCCCCAGGACCGCGTCGCGATGCAGCTGGGCCGTGTCCGACGGGCTCAGGTCGTGGGCGAAGACGATGGCCTCCCCGCGCATCCCCTCCACGTGGACGCTCCCGCGCTGGCCCAGGAGGTTGCGCAGCACCCGGTCCCCCACGTCGTCCACGTCCGTGCGCCGCTCCCGAAGGTACCCATCCTCCACGCGCGAGAAGGCCTGCCGGACCGGCTCCAGCACCTCCTGGAGGGCGTACTCCGCATTCACGCCCTGGGCCTGGATGGCGGCGCTGGCCTGCTCCACCAGCCAGCGATCCTCCAGGATCAAGAGGTGCGCGTCGAAGATCCGGGCATACTGCGGCCCGACCTCCTTGGCGATGCGCTCCTGGATTTCCAGGAGCTGGCGCCGCGAGGCCTCCAGCGCCTGGCGCAGGCGGGAGATCTCCAGGGGCAACCGCGCCGGGTCCACCGGCTCGCGTTTGATCCGGGGGCGCCGCACCTCGACGACCAGGGCCTTGCCCACGGCGATTCCCGGGGAGACCCCGATGCCGCGAAAGACCTGTGGCCTCATCGCTGGTACCGCTCCATCACCGCCGGCCAGTGGGCCTGGGCCTTCAACAGGAGCTCGATGGCCTCGCGGACCGCTCCCTGTCCTCCCGGGCGGGACGTCACGTACTGGGCCGCGGCGCGGATCTCCTCCACGGCGTCGGGCACGGTGATGGCCAGGCCGGCCCGCCGGAGCAGGGGCAGGTCCACCAGATCATCTCCCATGCACGCCACCTGCGACGCCGTGAGGCCCCTCCTGGCCAGGAGGTCCTGGAAGACGGACAACTTGTCCAGGGCCTTCTGGTGGACCTCCAGGATGCCGAGCTCCCGGGCCCGCTGGGCGACGGCCTCGGATTCCCGCCCGGTGATGAGGGCCAGGGACAGGCCGAAGCGAAGGGCCAGCCTGATCCCGTGCCCGTCCAGGATGTGAAACGCGGTGAACTCGTGTCCGCCCGGCCCATAGACCAGCCGGCCATCGGTCAGGATGCCGTCCACATCCAGGACCAGGAGCTTGATCGCCTTTGCCCGGCGCAGGACGCCCCGCGGGACGGGGCCGGCCTGGGGGACGGGCATCTTCCGTCGGCGCGGCACCCCGCGCTCGGGTTGACGCCCTCCCATCATTCCATACCCGCCCACCGGAGGTCGGGGACGTGGACCATGCGTCCACATCTTCCTCCCGGTTTCATGATGCCAGCCCGGCGCGGTCGAAAACGTCGCGGTAGAACCTGAGCAACCCTTGGATCTGCTTGTCCACGGCGAACACGCGCTCGGCCTTCTCGCGAGCATGCCTGCCCAGGCGATCCAGGGCGGCTGGATCCAGGTCCAGAAACCAGCCGATGGCCTCCGCCACGCCCTCGACGTCCCCGGACTCCACCAGCCGGCCGTTCAGGCCGTCATCCACGTTCTCCACCAGGCCGGCGTAGTTGGAGCTAATCAGGGGCTTTCCCATGGCCATCAGCTCTCGGGCGGCGAACGAAATCGCCTCGATGGACTCGCTCAGGATGAAACCTACATCGATCACGGAGAGGTACCCGCGGGGATCCGGTTCGTGGCGAACGTAGAGGACGTTCTGGAGCCCGAGCCTGCGGGCCAGGCGCTGGCACTCCTGAATCTCGTGCTCCTTGCCCTTCAGCAGGATCTTGAACGGTCGCGCGCCTCGTTGAAGTTCCAGCGCAGCGGCCCTGAGGAACAGATCGGTGGGCTTGTGCCAGCCCATCCCGGCATGGCTGCCGAAGACGAAATCCGCCGGTACGAGCCCCAGCTTGCCGAGGTAGGCGGGATCTTTGGGGACCGGCTGCCAGAACCCTACGTCCACCCCCACGGGCACCACCCGGGAGCGGGGCGGCCGGAGGAAGCCCTCGGCCCAGGAGATGTTTCTCGCGCTGTGTCCGACGTAGATATGCCCGTCCACCATCCGCTGATAGGACCAGCGGTTGTAGAAGTTATTGGGGATGCAGCGGACCGCAAGGTGGGCACGCACCGAGGGAAGCCGGCGACCGTAGAACCTCTTCCAGAGGACGACGATGGCCTGATCCCGGGAGCCGTTCACGTGGACGAGGTCGGGCCCCCATTCGCAATAGATCCGCTCGAAGCGGCGCACGGCGCCGATCATCTGTGGGATCTCCTTCAGGTTGCCGGGGAAATCGCAGGCAAAGGTGGGCACGCCGAAAGTGCGGCCTGTGGCCCACACCGCGGAGCCCTCGGGCGCCGCCACGCCGAACTCGAATTCCTTGCGCAGGTCGCTCTCCAGGATCGTCCTGACGTAGCGCGTGTGCCCACCACCCCCGTCCTGCTGAGGATGAAAGTTCGTGAGTAGGATTCTCTTCATTACTCGTCCCCAGGAGACTCCACGATAATCGAGAAACTCAGCTCTCTCGGCCCCCAGCCCACCTACTCCCCTGCTTAGACGACGCCCGCCCGCAGCAGGTCGTGCAGATGGACGACCCCCTCGACCCGATCCGCCGAATCCACGATCAGGAGCGAGGTGATGGCGTGCTGCTCCATCACCTGGACCGCCTTGGCCGCCAGCTCGCTCTTGCCGATGCACTTGGGCCGGCGGGTCATGACCGCGTGGACCGGACGCTCCAAGAGGTCCGGCCACCGCTGCAGGGCCCGGCGGAGATCCCCGTCCGTGATGATCCCGGTGAGGCGCCCCCCGGCGTCGGTCACGGCCGCCATCCCCAGTCGCTTCCCGCTGATGACCGGGATCGCCTGGCGCATGGTCCGGTCCTGGCTCACGCGGGGCACCTCGTCCAGGGCCACGGCCAGGGCGTCGCCCATGGCGAGCGCGGCCGTCGTGCTGGCCGTCGGGGCCAGGTTCATGGGGCAGGCCTCCTCCGCCACCCCCGCATCCAGGACCACGTCGCTCTCCCGGGCCAGGGTGGACTGGGGATTCCCCACCAGGGAGATCAGCCCCACGTCCAGCCGCTTGAAGGCCGGCAGGAGCTGGATCAGCTCCTCCGTCTCCCCGCTGTTGGAGACGGCCACCACCACATCGCCCCGGACCACCATCCCCAGGTCGCCATGCACGCCCTCGGCCGGATGGAGGAACAGCGCCGGGCTCCCCGTGCTGGCCAGCGTCGCCGCAATCTTCCGGGCGATGAAGCCGGACTTCCCCATGCCCGTGAGGACGACGCGTCCCCGGCAGGCCTGGAGCACGTCCAGTGCCCGGACGAAGGACTGGTCCAGCCGTTCACCCAGCGCCCGGATCGCCTCGGCCTCGATTCGCAGCACGCGCCGTGCGCTCTCCAGGCTCACCATTCACCTCGCGCCGTCATTCGGCGTCCCGTGGTGCCTGGTGCGGCCGCGAACGTTTTCCCCCGCCCCCAGCGGGACATCACCTCGACGGAGGCCGCCACCACCTCCGCCACGGAGATCCGGTCCGCCCGGCCGCCGCTGCGAAGGATTTGCCCCTTCTCGGTCACCGGTGCCCAATGCTCAGGGCCGGTCTTCCCGAAGAGGACCACCTGGGGAATGTCCAGCGCCGCGGCGATGTGCATGAGGCCCCCGTCCGTGGATAGGACGAAGTCGCAGAGGCTCACGGCCGCGATCAGCTCGCGGAGCTCCGGCGTCCGGAGGAGGATCGGTCGGGCCCGCATGTCCCGGGCGACCTCCTCGGCCTTGCCGTCGTCCCCCGGGAACAGGGGATTCTGCGCATCCCCCGGCGACCAGGAGAGGAGGATGGCGAGGCCCAGGCGCTCGCGCAGCGCATCGGCGGCCTGGGCAAAGGATGCGAGCGGCCAGCGGCTGGTCTCGCGCCGGTTGCTGATGTGAACCAGCGCCAGGCCAGCTTCCGGTGCGGCCCCCAGCTCGGTCAGGCGGTGGCGGACGGCCGTCTGCACGTCGGGATCGGGGACCAGCGTGAGCGCGCGGCCCGCCGAGGGGATGCCGAGGGATGCCAGCAGTTCCAGGCACCCCTCCACCTCGTGGGAGGTCATCTCCCCTGGATCACATCCTAGATTCAGGAAGAAGGGAAATGGCTGGAGCGCCGATGTTGAATAACCGACACGCCAGGGGGCCCCGCTGGCATAGGCCAGCCAGGCGGAGGAACGGCTGCACGGGCGGCCCATGGCGATGGCCAGGTCGACGCGTCCCCGGCGGAGGCCGCGAATGATCTGGCCCAATTCCCACAGTGCCGGCACTCCCAGGAGCCCGGAGGAATGCTTGGCCTTGGTGTAGGTGAGGACCTCGTTCAGGTCGGGATTCCGCTCGATGGCGGCCCGGCAGTGCTCCGCCGCCAGGATGGCCAGGTGCGCCCCGGGAAAGGCATGGCGCAGCGCCCGAAGCGCCGGCGTCGTACACACGACGTCCCCGATGTTGTCCTTGCGGACCACGAGGATGCGCCGAACCCGGTCCGGCGTGAAGGGGGGCGCGGCCCCGGGCCGCCGCCGGTGCAGGCCCCTCTCAAGTCCGAACTCAAGCCATCGCTCCATCTTACTCACGCCGCAGGTCCTTTGCGGACATCCTCATAGAATAGAGAGCCAGCACTTACTTGACTTCTCTTTTGCTCCAAGAGTTCTATTGCCGCGTGATAGACCTCGGCGACTTGGATAATCTCCATTACGGTTTCGTCACGCAGTTTCCTGCGCAGGTGCGCTTGAACGTTTTCTCCGGGTTTCTTGATCACCCGATGAAGTGCAATATCCTGTATGGGACCGGTCCACTTGGGGTTGGTTGCGCTGAACAGTGAGACAGTGCTGACCTGTTGTGCAATGGCCACATGCAGAGGGCCCGTATCGCCGGTGACTAACACGTCCATCTCCTGAATAAGGCCAGGTAACTCTTGCAGTTTGCAGCGACCGCAGAAGTTATGAATCCGGTCCTTGTCCACCAGCTTAGCCATGATCGCATCCGCCAGTGTGGCTTCTTCTCGAGTACCGGTAAGCACGATTTCCAACGAAGGCGAATAGCCAAGCAGGCGATTGGCCAATTCGGCAAACTTTGCCGTCGGCCACCGTTTGTAAGGCTCTGAGGCACCCGCCTGAAAGCCCACGATCAGCCTTGCCGAGCTGTCCTTCAATCCATATCCTCGCGCAGATTTCGGGTTAGGAATTTCCATTCGTGCATCTTCACTGTCGCAGCCAAGCCTGGATACCATCTCTAACCGCTTACGAATGGCGTGCATATCCTGGCTGGCAACCTTGCAAGAGGTCCAGCGGTGCACGTGCGGATCGTCGCTCTCCTTGAGAATAATGGATGCACCGCTGAGGGCTGCGAGGTGGATATCCTGGGGCCCATTGGAATGGAGCATCACAACCCAGTCAGGTGTGAGACGACGGAGTTTCACGAGAGCAGCGGGCAGATCCCGGTATTTATTCCTCCAAGTCTCGATGTGATCCACCCTTGTGTATCCAGCAACGAAGGGATACATCTTGGGATGTACCACGAGTGTCAGCGCGGCCTCCGGGAAGGAGTGGCGCAGGGCGCGAATGGACGGCGTATTCAAGAGCAAATCTCCCAGCGAGGTGGTGGAGAACACTATAATCGAACGTGGAGCTGCGGGCGCTTGAGAGAGCGGCTCAATCGCAGTCTTTCTCAGACGCTGATAGCATGCAACCAGATGGTCCCACAGCGCGACGTAAAGCTCCCTCATGCGGCTCCGCAAATGAATTGGAATATACTTTCCATCTCGTCAAGCATTTGCTCGAGCGAGCAGTGCTCGCGCGCATACACCAGAGCTTTATCTGCCAACTGCTCTCGACAAGCAACGTCATCTAGAAGACGTGCGATCGCTTGACTGAGACGGACACTGTCTCGCGGTGGCACAATGAGTCCAGTTTCCTCGTGCCGTACCAGTTCTTCGATGCTACCAACGGGTGTCGAGATCACCGCGCTGTGGCACAGCATCGCCTGGATAAGGCTCTGGGGCACGCCTTCATGGGCGTATGAAGGCAACACACATATGTCCATCGCCTGCAGCCACGGGACGACATCCTCCTGATTGCCCGGCATGGTGACATGACTCCTGAGCCCGCAACGATCCAGAGCCGCCTCCACATTTCCCCTGTACGGGCCGTCACCGACAAAGAGCAGGTGTACGTCGTCACGATTTAATCGTACTGCGGCATCAATTAAGAACTCATGCCCTTTCCAGGACCGGATGGTGCCCAGGATTCCCACAATGGCCTTGCCCGCCGGTAAGCCCATACGAGCTTTGGCTGCTGCCGGATCTTCTGCGGCTGTGAAGCGATTGATATCGACGCCAGTCGGAACCGACCGCATCTTCTCCAGCGGCACCCCATTGATTGTGTGCAGAGATTGACGCAGCTTTTCCCCCGTGGTAACCAGAAAGTCGCTACCTTTGTGGTAAAGCCAGCGCGTCCACACATTGTTGGAGACCGGAGTGGACAAGTGGCGGGTACGCAGAATGCGAGGTCGGCTATTCATCGCACGACTTGCCAACGAGACCAGCCAGCTATCCGTGGAGCTATGAGTGTTAATCACATCACACCGTCGTACGCCCAGCAGCCTGAGAACAGCGAGCATGCCTCTGGGGCTCTTTCTGTGGATGGGGAGCGCGATGGCTTCTACACCGACCTGCTGAGCAACTTTGTAAATGGTGGACTGTGCAGGGCAGGCAATGGCAATCTGGTGCCCGCGCGCCATCAACCCCTTGGATTCGGTAAGCGTTCGAATTTCCTGACCACCCCAGCCTAGAGAGGATTCGGTATGCAGTATCTTGAGAATGCGCACGGGGCGACGTCTCACCCGAGAAGGCTGGTATACAGCGCCCGCAGCTGCGTACTCATCGCCGAGATGTCGTAGTGGAGAGCGGTCTGCCTCGCGTGTTCAGCCAGCGAGGCCAGACGTTCCTGGGTGGTGCAACTATCAAGACAGTCAACGATGGACTGAGCGTTCATTGGCTCGCAGATATAGCCGTTTTCGCCGTCCCTCACCAAGTCCTTGGCGCCGACCCTGTCGCTGACAATCACGCCACAACCGCAGGCAAGGGCCTCGAGGACAACATTTCCGAACGGCTCATACAGCGCGGGGTGAAGCAGCACGTCCGCGGCGGCTAAGAGATCGGCAAGATCATTCCGAACCCCCAAGAATCGCACCCGGGCGGCGATGCCCAACCGCTGGGCCAGCCGGTGGTAGGCCCTGGCCGATTTGTCTCTGCCAACGACGAGCAGCAGATCATCCCTCGGCAGCAGCGCCATGGCGTGTAAGATTTGCTCTACCCCTTTGCGAGCGAAGCCCGAACCGGCAAAAATAAGAATGCGGCGGTCGATGGGCAGGCCAAGGGATGCCCTGCGCTTGGCTTT